>JAUXBI010000174.1 GCA_030619435.1 Syntrophaceae bacterium | reverse complement strand
GCTCTATCCTACTGAGCTACGGGGGCAGACGTATCTGAAGATGGGATTTCTAACATTATTTAAAAAGAGAGTCAACGATATTAAGGGGATAATTTCCTTCATAGACTCATTGATGCTCAGTAGTGATTCTCTATGATTCTTTCTTCAGAGAAATTCAACAGTTTCAGGTGGTCTACTGTTGTGCCTTCAAGGGCGGCTTTGGGGATAAGGCCTATCAGTTCGGACTCAAGGATCTCAGTGTCATGTTCCCCTGCCTTTCTTCTTACGGCATCGAAGACCGTGCGAATGGAGGTTGTTTCATAATCTGTAAGATTCATCGACACCTGTGCGATGTTTCTGCTTTCAAGCAGTATCCCAATTGCCTGAATATGCTTAAGCCCGCCGCTTGAATATCGTATCGATTTCGCTATATCTCTCGCAAGTGCGATATCATTTGAGCTCAGATTTATGTTGAATGCTATAAGTGGCTTTCTTGCACCCACGGCAGTCGCGCCCAGACGCGGGTTGAATCCCGACTCGCCGGGACTGATGTCTGGCGCCCATGCCGGATCACTCATTTTATCTCTGAGGCCCTCATATTGTCCCCTGCGGATATCCGCCAGCTTTTTCCTCTCCTGATCCAGCGCCGCTTCTCCATAGAAGTAGACGGGAACATTATTTTTCCTGCTGAATATATGCCCGAACCTGTGTGCTGTCTCCACCGCGTCTGCCATGTCCGCGCCTTCCAGGGGAACAAAGGGAACCACATCAACAGCGCCGATGCGGGGATGAGCGCCACTGTGCTTTCTCATATCTATAAGCTCGGCAGCCCTGTCACAGGCCGCGATCGCTCCGCGCAATGTGGCTTCAGGCGAACCGATAAATGTCAGTACGCTCCTGTTGTGATCCCTGTCCATACTAAAATCCAGTACCTTGACACCCTCGGTTCGGGCGGTGGCCACAATAGCCTCTACGATTACGGAATCTCTTCCTTCGCTGAAATTCGGGATACATTCGATGATCTTCATGTCTAAGCCTGGTATATCTTTTTTGAGGGAAGTTCTATGCATGTAAGGAGCCCGCCATAGACAGCGCCGGTATCAATTCCTATCCTGCCGGGGAGAAAGAGGGGTTTTGAATGTGACATGGGCGTGTGACCGAAGACAACAGTCTTGCCGAAATCGTAGGAGGACATTATAAAATCGTGGCGTATCCAGAGCATATCCTTAATATTCTGGTCCTTCAAGGGGACATTCTCCCTGAGTCCTGCGTGGACGAAGATATAATCGTCAGTTTCGTAACAGGGGAGGAGCGAATTGAAAAACTCCATGTGACTGTCCGGTATGTTGAGCTCCCTGTCCCCGCGTACGTTACGGTATCCATACGAAGCAATAGTGGAATCCCCGCCGTTGGACAGATAAAGGTCCTCATTTTTATCGAGGCATACATAATCGAGAAACATCTGTTCGTGATTTCCCTTCAGGCATATTACCGTGCGTATTTCCCTTTTTAGATCAAGCACAAAATCCACAACACCCCTGGAATCGGGTCCCCTGTCTATATAATCTCCAATAAAAACAAGGGCATCCTCTTTGTTGTCGATACCGGTCTTGGAGATTATCCTCTCCAGTTTAGAGAGACAGCCATGGATATCGCCTATCGCGAATATTTTTCCCATAACGTCCTCGCTATCCGAACAGGGCATCTACAAATTCCTCGCTCTTGAAACGCCGCAAGTCGTCCAGGCCTTCTCCGACTCCTATATATCGGATTGGTATCTCCAGTTCCCGGGCTATTCGGATGATGATTCCTCCCTTTGCAGTACCGTCCAGTTTTGTAAGAGCTAACCCGGTGATGCCTATCTCCTGGTGGAACATTTTTGCCTGCAAAACGGCGTTCTGACCGGTGGTTGCGTCGAGGACGAGAAGGGTCTCATGCGGAGCGCCCGGCAATTCCCTGTCCATGATGCGTTTAATTTTCTTGAGTTCATCCATAAGACCCGTTTTTGTGTGTAGTCTGCCTGCCGTGTCAACAAGCATGACGGCCTTCCTCGCTTTTGCCGCGTGGATCGCGTCAAAGACAACTGCGGAGGGATCCGCGCCCATCTGCTGTTTGATAAGCGGAACGTCGACTCTCTCCGCCCATATCTCGAGCTGTTCAATAGCCGCGGCCCTGAATGTATCAGCTGCGACCAGCAGCAGGGGGATTTCGTTTCTCTTGAAGCGGGATGCCATCTTTCCTATTGTTGTGGTCTTTCCCGTTCCGTTGACCCCGACCACCATGATTGTATAGGCCTCTCCTTTGGGAATCCTCAATGGCGATTCACACTTTTTGAGGATGTCTGTCATATTGTCCTTCATCAATTTTCTGAGTGCGTCCGGACTTGCGAGTTCATTTCTCTTTGCCCTGTATCTCATCTCATCAATCAGGTCACAGGTGAAGGTGGGTCCCAGATCAGCCCCTATAAGTATTTCCTCGAGGTTTTCAAAGATGTCTTTGGATATAACCTTTTCTCCTGAAATCACCTCGTCCAGGTTCCTAATAAATCCCGTTCTTGTTTTTGACATGCCCTGTCGAAGCCTTGAAAAAAAACTTTTGTCGTCATTATTTTTCATTCTTTATGTGCACTCAGCTTTCTATAAAAATTTAACAGGATTAACAGGACATCCGGAATTAAAATCATCTGCGAATTATCCTGTTAATTCTCTTTCAGTACCTTACGGTTTGCCACGGCGTGTTTACTCCTCTGTGTTGGTTTGATGGATTTATGCCGTGCCGCTACTATAAACAACTTTGCCCGGGATGGCAAGTATGGGAGACTTGGCAAAGTTCTTTCTATGAGGTATGTGGGGGGATTTCTCGGAAGGGTCTCGATTTGGATTCCGGGGGAGGTCAATTCATGCTGACGGAAACCGTCGTTGATATTCCCTTCTTCTCCATGGTTACGCCGATAAGATTGTCGGCGGCCTCCATCGTGTTTTTATTGTGGGTTATAAATACGATCTGGGAATTTGCCGAGATGTCTTTCAGCAGTTTCCTGAAGAGAGATATGTTTGCGTCGTCGAGGGGTGCGTCTGCCTCATCAAGGATCAGGAAAGGCGTTGGGCGGTGCATAAGGATAGAGAATATCAGTGCCACAGCAGCGAGTGCCTTTTCACCCCCGGACAGTAGAGACAGGTTCTGCCGTTTCTTTCCCGGAATCAGGATATCTATATCCACACCAGTTTCCAGCATATCTGATTCATCGGTCAGACGAAGGGTCCCTCTGCCTCCCGGGAAAAGCCGGGGAAATACATTATTGAAATGATGGTTCACGGCTTCGAAGGTCTCCGAAAACCTCTTTCTGGATATCTGGTTGATCCTTGTTATAGTTTTTTGGAGAGTATCCAGCGAGGAATTCAGATCTTTTATCTGGGTTGCCAGGAAATCGTGACGTTCCTTGAGTTCTTCATGCTCACTGAGGGCTAAGAGGTTTACCTCTCCGAACTCTTCCAGCCTTCTTTTACCTGTCTCAAGTTTTTTCTTCAATTCTTCCGCATCGGACTTGTCCATCATCTGAAATTCCGGGAGGAGTGTGTCCAGATCGACGCTGAGCTTTTCATTCACGCCCTCTTTCAGGGTTTCTGCCTGGATGACAGCTTCGCGTATTTCCATCTCCAGCTCACCCAGCTGTTTCGAGAGGCTGTCAGATATCTTCCTTGTCTTCTGAATCGCCTGTTCTTTCTCTTTGCGAATGTTGTTTTCTCTCCCGTGTTTATCCCTTTTCTCCGCAAGCTCTTCCTCGGTCTCCGTATGGCGCCTGTAAAGAACCTTCAGGTTTCCCTTTTCGCCTTCTATGCTTTCCAGGGCTTCCCCCGTTTTTGTATCGCAGGCATCCAGCTCTTCAACAATGGATTCTATACGTGCAGCTATTTCGGATATTGCTCCGTCCAATCTTAAAATAGCTTCAGCTCCCGATTTTCTCTTCTCTTCCATGGATATCAGGAGTATCTTTTTTTCGGTCAGGCTCCTTTCGCTCTTCTCCACTTCGGTCCTGGCTTGCCTCCACTCTTCCTGTAT
>JAUXBI010000010.1 GCA_030619435.1 Syntrophaceae bacterium | reverse complement strand
GTATATTCCGGCAGCCAGGATATTCCCAGAGTCTTGAACGGATATGGAGTGGCCATCCTTTCTACCTCCAAGGGGATTATGACTGATAAACAGGCGCGGGCGGTGAATGTAGGCGGCGAAATTCTTTGCAATGTGTGGTGAAAAGAGTTGGCTGATAAGATGAGGCGGGAGATTTATTCATGTCGAGAATTGGCAAGAAACCGATAGAGATTCCTGAAGGTATAAAAATCAGGAAGGACGGTTCTTTAATAATAGTAGAGGGTCCAAAAGGGATCCTTTCCCGGGAAATCCCTGAGGGAGTTGAAGTCATTTTAGAGGGGAATATGGCTCTTGTGAATGCAACAAGCTCTGATGATAGAAGGGGAAGATCTCTGCATGGTCTTGTAAGGACGCTGGTTGCCAACATGGTAGCGGGTGTGAGTAAGGGATTTGAAAAGTCTCTGGAGATAGTCGGCGTCGGATACCGTGGAGAGGTAAAGGGTGACACGCTTGTTTTACTCATTGGTTACTCTGACCCAGTGAAATATAAAATACCGGAAGGAACAAAGGTGAAGGTTGATAAGCAGGTTAACCTGGTGGTTTCCGGTATAGATAAGGAGCTTGTTGGCAGAGTTGCAGCGGAGATAAGGGATCTGAAGAAGCCCGAGCCTTATAAGGGCAAGGGAATCAGATACGCAGGTGAATATGTTAGAAAGAAGGTAGGGAAGTCGGCCGGGACATAAATAGGATTTTGAGTTTTTGCGAGGTTGTTAAAACTATTGTAGAGGAGTTGCTGTGGCATCGACAAAGAAATTGGGAAAGATAAGAGAGAGACGCGCGAGAAGGGTTAGAATCAAAATACATGGCACGCAGGTGCGACCGCGCCTTTCGGTCTTTCGTAGTTCCAGGTATATATATGTTCAGGCGATCGCCGATGATACAGGGGAAACCCTCGCTCAGGCATCAGCGCTGAATGAAGCGCTTAAAGGAAATTCGGGAGGTCTTAAAAAGACGGAAACGGCCAGGGAAGTTGGGAAACTGTTGGCGAAAGACTTGTTATCAAAAAACATAAAAGAGGCCGTCTTTGACAGGGGTAGATTCCTTTACCATGGAAGAGTGAAGTCCCTTGCCGAAGGTATAAGAGAAATGGGCGTAAAATTATAAATCTTTGGATCTGGATAAGGGAGATATGGAAGAGAGCGAACTGCTTGACAAGGTAATAAAGATCAAAAGGACTGCCAAAGTGGTAAAGGGCGGCAGAAGATTTAGATTTAGTGCCGTGGTGGCGGTCGGTGACGGGAATGGTTCTGTCGGCGTAGGCCTGGGGAAGGCTCATGAGGTTCCTGAAGCTATCAGAAAGGGTATGGAGATGGCTAAAAGAAGCATCGTCAAAGTATCCATTACGGACGGAACCATACCCCATGAGGTAATAGGGCATTACGGGGCGGGGAGAGTGCTTTTGAAGCCTGCGTCTAAAGGCACGGGTCTTATAGCCGGAGGTGCTGTCAGGGCTATCCTGGAAGTAGCGGGAGTTCAGAATATATTAACCAAATGTTTAGGTTCGCACAACCCTCATAACCTTGTTAAGGCAACGATGGAGGGGCTTAGAAGTTTAAGAAGCCCTGTAGAGATAGCCGCGTTACGGGGGAAGGATATCGCTGAAATCTAAAAAGATGTTATGCTGAGGTATGAGTTTTGAAACAACTTAAAATCAAACTGGTCAAGAGTTTCATAGGAAGACCTGAGAAACAGAGAAAAGTACTCCGTGGAATGGGACTTGAAAAGTTGAATAAGATAGTTTATCTGAAGGATACCCCGGAAAACAGGGGCATGGTCAGCAAGGTTTCGCACTTGGTTTCTTCGGAAGAATGTGAGATGGATATATGAAGCTGAACGAATTGAGGCCTGCAAAAGGGTCCACTAAGGCGAAAAAGAGGGTGGGGCGTGGCGATGGTTCAGGTCATGGAGGAACATCCTGCCGAGGCCACAAAGGCCAGAATTCCCGTTCTGGCGGAGGTGTCAGGCCCGGGTTCGAGGGCGGTCAGATGCCCCTTACGCGAAGGTTGCCGAAAAGAGGATTTTATAACAGGTTCCGGAAAGATATTGTCATTGTTAATATCGGCCAGTTGAGCACATTCCCGAAGGATTCGGTAGTCGATGCGGATGCCCTGGTAACGAGCGGTATTGTTAAAGGCAGTGGTGATGGGATCAAAGTGCTTGGCAATGGAAGTATAGACTATCCGTTAACATTGAGAGTGAATAGCATAAGCTGCGGTGCCAGGGAAAAGATAGAGGCATCGGGCGGAACGATAGAGTTTGTCTAATGATAGGTGGTTTTAAGAGCATAACAAAAATTCCGGAACTGCAGAAGAAGATATTGTTTACTTTCCTTCTCCTTGCCGTTTACAGGATCGGTGCGCATGTGCCCACGCCCGGTATAGACACGCAGGCCCTTGCCGCCTTCTTTGCGCAGGCGCAAAACTCCCTTCTAGGGCTTTTTGACATGTTTGCGGGAGGCGCTCTAAGCAGGCTCTCCGTGTTTGCCCTGGGTATTATGCCCTATATCAGCGCATCAATTATTCTCCAGTTGCTCACCGTTGCCGTTCCTCACCTTGAAAAATTGTCTAAAGAGGGGGATGCAGGCAGGAGAAAGATAACCCAGTATACCAGGTATGGAACAGTTTTTTTAAGTATCATACAGGGGTTCGGGATAGCGGTAGGTTTGGAAAGCATGGCTGGTCCTTCGGGTTTGTCGGTTGTTATAGATCCAGGGTGGGGTTTTCGTTTGATGACGGTCATTACACTGACGGCAGGTACGTCCTTCATCATGTGGCTGGGAGAAACGATTACCGAGAAAGGGATAGGAAACGGAATATCCCTGATTATCTTTGCCGGTATAGTATGCAGAGGGCCCGCTGGCGTTGTCAATACCTTCCGTCTGTTATCTACAGGTGAGATGGGAATATTCTTTGCTGTGCTCCTGGCAGTAATGATGGTTGGTGTTGTCGGTCTGATTGTATTTGTCGAGAGTGCGCAAAGGAGAATCCCTGTACAGTACGCAAAAAGAGTTGTCGGGAGGAAGATGTATGGTGGGCAGACAACTCATCTGCCTCTGAAGGTCAACACAGCGGGTGTTATTCCCCCGATTTTTGCTTCATCCATCATCATGTTTCCAGCTACTATTGCCAATTTTATCCCTCATCCGTGGATGAAAGTAATGGCGGGGTTCCTGATGCCTGGCAGACTGGTATACGAGTTGTTTTACGTCGCGCTTATTATATTCTTCTGTTATTTTTATACAGCCGTTACATTTAATCCAGTAGATGTTGCCGACAATATGAAAAAACATGGCGGCTATGTGCCGGGTATACGACCCGGTAAAAAAACAGCCGAGTATATAGACAGTGTCCTGACGAAGCTTACCTTTAGTGGTGCCATATATGTGTCCGCTGTTTGTGTTCTCCCGAGTATTCTTATAAGTAAGTTTAATGTACCTTTTTATTTTGGAGGTACGGCACTCCTTATAGTTGTCGGGGTTGCCCTTGACACCGCTGGTCAGATAGAGACCCACATGCTTACCAGGCAGTACGAAGGATTTATGAAAAAGGGCAGGATAGGTAGAAAGCGTTAGTGGATAGTACTCTTGTGAGGCAATAAACCGGATGATCATCCTGAAATCTCCCGAAGAGATAAAAAAAATGGGAGAAAGTAACGCTATTGTAGCTGAGGTATTGACTGGATTAGAGGAGAGGGTAAAGCCGGGCGTAACGACATTGGAGTTGAATGAATACGCCGAGACTGTAACGCAAAAAAGGGGAGCAAAACCTGCTTTCAAGGGATACGGGGGGTTCCCCTTTGCTCTTTGTGCCTCTGTAAATTCGGAAGTGGTACACGGTTTTCCTTCGGACAGGCCTTTGGAAGAGGGTGATATAGTAAGCCTCGATTACGGGGTTCGTTACAATGGTTACTATGGAGATTCCGCTATTACCGTTGCTGTGAGCAGGATTTCAGGGTCAGCCGTCAGGCTGATGCAAATAACGGAAGAATCTCTGTATAGAGGGATAGAGAAGGCAAGGGAGGGCAACAGATTAGGCGATATATCCTTTGCGGTACAAAGCTGTGTGGAAGAAGCCGGTTTTTCGGTGGTAAGGGATTATGTAGGTCACGGGATAGGAAAGAACCTTCATGAAGATCCTCCGGTTCCAAATTTTGGGATGGGCGGGCGGGGTGTAAAGCTTAAAGCCGGTATGGTAATAGCCATAGAGCCCATGGTGAATGAGGGGGCATACGCGGTAAAAGTAAGACCGGACGGGTGGACAGTAGAAACGGACGATGGCAGCCTGTCGGCTCACTTTGAACATACAATAGCGATTACTGAAGACGGGCCTGTGATATTAAGCAGCAGGGCATAAGCAGAATGCTGGCGGAGTAATGATCAAATGGCTAAAGAAGAAGCGATAGTTGTTGAAGGTACCGTGTTGGAACCATTGCCGAATGCGATGTTTCGTGTTGAGCTCGAAAACGGTCACCGTGTTCTGGCTCATATCTCAGGCAAGATGAGGATGCATTTTATAAAGATATTGCCGGGAGACAAGGTCACAATAGAACTATCGCCCTATGACCTGACCCGGGGTAGAATTACATATCGGTCGAAATAAGACGGAAATGGAGTGTGAGAGCAGTGAAGGTGAGAGCGTCTGTCAAGAAGATGTGCGATAAATGTAAAATTATAAAGAGGCGTGGTGTCGTAAGGGTCATATGTGAAAACCCTAAGCACAAACAGCGCCAGGGATAAACAGCGGGAGGTTGTAAGGTGGCAAGAATCGCAGGAGTCGATTTACCTAAGAACAAAAGGATGGAAATAGCCCTGACGTATATATACGGTATTGGGAGGTCCAGGTCCCGGGAGATTCTTGAAGAGGCCGGGATTGATCTTGATACAAAAACAGACAATCTGCTTGATGAGCAGATGACTGCTATAAGGGACATTATAGATAAGGGTTATAAAATTGAGGGAGACCTCAAGAGAGACATTGCTATGTCCATAAAACGTCTTATGGATATAGGGACTTACAGAGGCTTAAGGCACAGGAGGGGTCTTCCTGTGAGGGGCCAGAGAACATCTACCAATGCTAGAACGAGAAAAGGCCCGAAGAGAAGTGTGGGAGGAAAAAGAAAGAAATAATATAAGATCTGTCATTAGGCAGGTTTTATGTCTGGAGGGGAAATGGCTCGACCAAAAAAGAGAAATGTAAAGAAAAAAGAAAAAAAGAATATCTCTGAAGGGATTGCTCATATTCAGTCAACTTTTAATAACACTATAGTTACCATTACGGATTTGAGTGGTAATGTTATTGCCTGGTCTTCCGGTGGAGGGCAGGGGTTCAAAGGCTCCAGAAAAAGTACACCCTTTGCCGCTCAGCTGACCGCCACTGACGCCGTTAAAAAAGCGAAGGTGCATGGACTGAGAAGCGTGCAGGTGTATATAAAAGGACCCGGGTCGGGGCGAGAATCGGCACTCAGGGCTTTGCAAACGGCGGGTTTGAATATAAGTCTTATCAAAGATGTGACGCCGATTCCCCATAACGGTTGTCGTCCGCCTAAAAGAAGGAGAGTTTAGTATCTCCGTAATGATGAGTTATTCTAATTGAATTATATATTAGTGGAGGAGTGTTTTGGCAAGATATAGAGGATCTTTATGCAGATTATGCCGGACGGAAGGCATGAAACTTTTTCTTAAGGGGGACAGATGCTATGGCGACAAGTGTTCCTTTGAGCGAAGAAGTTATGTGCCTGGAGAACATGGACAGGTTAAATTCAGGCGAAAGGCATCCGATTACGGTATCCAGTTAAGGGAAAAGCAAAAGCTAAAGAGGTCCTTCGGCCTTTTGGAGAAGTCATTTAAGGGCTATTTCGAAAAGGCAGAGAGGCAAAAAGGTGTAACAGGCACAAATTTATTGCTTCTGCTCGAGAGAAGATTGGACAATATGGTGTACAGGCTTGGGTTTGCGAGTTCTAGGAGTGAGGCGAGGCAACTTGTAAAGCACAATCATTTTCTGGTGAATGATAAAAAGGTAAATATACCTTCATATCTGGTTAAGATTGGTGACAAAATACAGGTTAAGGCAAAAAGCAGGAAAGTTGCGACCATACTTGATGCCGCAGAAACCGTTGCCAGACGTGGTGTGCCTGAGTGGCTGGATCTGGATAAAGAAAATTTGGCTGGTGTTATAAAAACACTGCCCACCCGGGAAGAGCTGACTATGCCCATCCAGGAGCAGTTAGTAGTTGAGTTTTACTCTAAGTAAAAAGTTTTATATGAGGAACTAACAATATGGAAAGAAACTGGCGCAGCCTTATAAAGCCAAAACGAATAGAAGTTGATGATAAGACCCATACATCATTCTATGGTGAATTTACATGCCAACCCCTGGAAAAGGGGTTTGGGATCACGCTGGGTAATGCTCTGAGGAGAGTGCTCCTTTCTTCCATTTATGGTGCAGCCATTACCTCTGTGAAATTTGACGGAGTCCTTCATGAATTCTCCACTATTTCCGGCGTCAAGGAGGATGTTACGGATATCATATTGAATATGAAAGGGGTCCGGCTGAAGTTGCACGAAGATGGCCCCAGAACACTTCATATAGATGCCTCCGGCGAGGGAACCGTTAAAGCCGGGGATATTATCACAGATGAGACGGTCGAGATCCTTAATCCGGATCACCACATAGCGACTTTTTCGGGCAGGGCAGTATTTAAGGCCGAGCTGGTGGCGGATATGGGAAAGGGGTATGTCCCGGCCAGAAGAGAAACAGATACCTGGCAGCCTGAAGGAACAATCAATATTGATGCTATATTCTCTCCCATTCAGAAGGTTGCGTATACGGTTTCCAACGCGCGAGTTGGTCAGATAACTGATTACGATAAGCTGATTTTTGAAGTTTGGACGGACGGAAGTGTCCTGCCCGAGGACGCTGTTGCCTATGCAGCCAAGGTTTTAAAAGAGCAGACGAATGTATTTATCAATTTTGACGAGCAGGAGTCAGTGGAAGAACCGAAAGAACTTGTAGAAGAAGACCAGGTAAATGAGAGCCTGTTTAAGAGTGTCGAAGATCTGGAGCTTTCAGTGAGGTCGACCAATTGTCTGAAGAATGCCGGCATCCAGTATATAGGAGAACTCGTGCAGAAGACAGAAATGGAAATGCTCAAGACAAAGAACTTCGGAAAGAAGTCTTTGAATGAGATCAAGGATATGCTTGTCGAGATGGGTCTCAACCTTGGCAGCAAAGTTGACTTTCATCTTCCCGGGGAGGATGCTGAGAGTATAGAGGAATAATATTTAGAGGAGTAATATATAATGCGCCACAGGAAAGCCGGAAGGAAGCTTGGCAGGACATCGAGTCACAGAAGGGCCATGATGAGGAATCTGGTGACCTCCCTTCTGGAACATGAGAAGATCATCACAACTGATGCGAAAGCCAAGGAATTGAGGGGCGTTGCCGATAAGATGATAACCTTGGGCAAACGGGGGACTCTCCATGCGAGAAGACAGGCTCTGTCTTTTATAAGGAACAGCCTGGTTACGAAGAAAGTGTTTGAGGAATTATCACCCCGTTACACTGAAAGGGCTGGCGGATATACAAGGATAGTCAAAGTGGGCAACAGAGAAGGTGATAATGCTCTTCTTTCCATGATAGAATTAATGCCTGCGGAAGAGAAGAAGAAAGGCACAAAAAAGAAAAAAGCCGCCCAATAGCGGTGGTGTAAGTCAGTTTTAAGGGGCAGGGAAGGAATCCTGCCCCTTTTTTTATTTCTTGATTTTTCCGCGAGAGGGGCTATAATTGACTGAGTATTTTCGATAGAGGTTTTTACACGGTTTTGAGCGATGACAAGGAGGCTATGGGTTATGGGAGAAGAGAAAATTGGCGAGGTAATGAAATTTTTTGCGAAGCCCAGTGTTGCAGCGGTCAAGATTACGTCGGGGGAATTGCTGGCAGGTGATACGGTCAAATTTGTCGGTCATACTACGGATTTCGAAGACAGGATCGATTCAATGGAAATCGATAATAAACAGATAGAAAAGGCTACGGTGGGCGATTATATAGGCATTAAAGTTGCTGACCGTGTTCGTCCCGGAGATGAGATGTTCAGGATCGTTCCTGAGTAATTCTGTTAATAATGTGTTTTCTTCGATCAGGCATGGATTGAGCCTCTGGAGGTGATCTGTGCGATAGGTGATAGAAAGCTTTAAGGGCCATGGGTTGTAATATAAATCCCATGGCCTTTTTTTGGGGTGTGTGCATGCAGAGTCCTATCCAGTACCTGGAAGGGTTAAAGCAAAGGGGAATAAATTTGGGTATTGGTCCCATCTCCAGACTTCTCACCCGTCTTGACAATCCCCAGACCAAATACAAGACGATTCTTATAGGTGGGACCAACGGCAAGGGATCCACAGCGGCGATTCTTTCCTCTATATTAATGAAGGAGGGCATGAGCGTTGGTCTCTATACTTCTCCGCACCTATGCGATTTCAGGGAACGGATAAGGATAAATGGGTGCATGATTCCAGAGGATGCGCTTTGCGCCCTCATAGATAAAGTGAGGAAAGAGACCAAAGAAGACATTACCTATTTTGAGTTTAGCACTGCCCTGGCATTTCTGTATTTTTCGCAGTGTGAGGTAGATATCGCTGTTGTTGAGGTGGGCATGGGAGGAAGGCTCGATGCCACAAATCTCGTGTCCCCTGAAGTCTCCGTAATAACCAATATTTCTCTAGAGCATCAGAGATATCTGGGTGATAATCTGGAGTCAATTGCCTGCGAAAAAGGAGGAATCATAAAGGAGAATGGAGTATGCGTAACGGCTGCCAAAGAACGCAAGGTTATTGATACCCTGAAAGAGATTTGTAGTCAGAAAGGATCCGTATTCTACAGAACAGGCAGGGACATAAGGGTCAGGAGATCCGAAAATGGGAGTTTTTCCTACTATGGAATTAATAAACGCTACAGCGGCCTCAGGAATTCTCTCGTTGGTGGACACCAGATTGAAAATGCCGCGCTGGCCCTTGCGGTTGTTGACATTTTGGCGGGCAAGGGCATGGAGATAAACAACAACTCTGTGACCGAGGGGCTGAGAGATGTTAAGTGGGAGGGAAGAATGGAACTTGTTTCCCGTAACCCGGGGATTCTTGTAGATGGAGCCCATAATCCGGCAGGTATTTCATCCCTGTGCGACTCTCTCTTGGCAGATTTTTCTTACAGGAACTTGATAGTGGTGTTCGGCGTGCTTCGTGACAAGGATTACGCGGAGATGTTGAAAAAACTAATGCCTCTGGCGGACAGAATGATACTCACAAGGCCGAAAGAAGAAAGGGCTGCGTGTACAGAGGATCTATTATTGGTTACTTCACCCTACCATGATAATGTTGAAGTTATAGATGATTCGGCAGAGGCCCTTGTTAGGGCCCGTTTTCTCGCCGGCGTGGACGACCTTGTGTGTATTGTCGGATCACTGTATCTTGTAGGAGAGATAAAAAAACATCTGAGTTTTGGCCTTCCGGAAGACAGGCTTTTGTGATAATAAATACAATTTGTTTGTAATAGGAGGCCGCCCACAGCAGAAGGGTATTTCCAGACGGCCTCCTAGAAATTTTGTCCGGGGAGCGTCTCGTGAAAAAAGGGTGCATACTGTTCTTCATGTCGATGCTGTTACTTCTATGCGGGGGTTTTGCCTTTGCTTCCGAACGGGATCTGCCGGAGCGAGTGGATATAGAAGCGGACAGCCTGACATATGAGAGCGATACCGAAACATATCGGGCCAGTGGCAATGTCATTATTACCTTTGATGGTGGGCATATTAAGGCTGATAATGTCATACTGAACAGAATAACAAATGAGGCAACGGCCGAGGGGCACGTATTCATCAAGAGTGGTAAAGATGTACTTGAAGGGGAAAGGGCTCTGTTTAATATTGCCGACGATACTGGAATTATATCCGATGGAAAGGTGTTTTTTGACAGGAGTCATCTCTATCTCAGAGGAGAAACAATTGAAAAAAGGGGCGGAGCAACATATTTTCTGAGAGATGGTCAGGCAACAACGTGCGATGGTGAGAATCCTGACTGGATGTTTACCGGCAAGGAATTGGAAGTTACCATTGACGGATATGGAACTGTTAAACAGGGGACCTTTCAGGTGAAAGGCATTCCCATCCTATACATGCCCTATCTTATATTTCCTGCTAAAACTACGAGACAGACGGGACTGTTGTTTCCCCGCATCGCCTATTCACGTGACAAACTTGGATGGGATGTCGGGATTCCATTTTACTGGGCTGTTTCAGAGAATGCCGACGCAACTTTTTATCAACGATATATGGACAAAAGAGGATTCCAGGAGGGGGTAGAATTCAGATATATTACAGGCAAAAATTCCTATGGCACGTTATATGGAGATTATCTCAATGACAGCATGGAGATATCAGATTCCGGGGAAGATGATTTTCTGCGCAGGGACTGGAAAGAAGATCATAAACGGTGGTCATATTATCTGGACCACGAGACAACATTCGAACCCGGTTTTTACCTTAAAACGGATATAAAGAGGGTGTCGGACAGGTGGTATTTCAGAGATTTCGATTCATATAATTATTATATGGCGAATTATGAGGGGAATGACACACAAAAATTCAACGGAGTTTCATTCGACGGCGATAAAGCCCTAGCCTCTCTGAATTCAACAGTTCGTCTTGTAAAGAACTGGAGCTTGTTTAACGCTACCGCCCTTATGGAATATACGGATAACTTTCAGAGCTGTTCCAATGATGAAACACTGCAAAGATATCCGGAGGTTACATTTACCGCTATGAAGCAGCCTCTCCTTGATTCCCCTCTCGATTTTGAACTGGAATCATCTTATGGTTATTATTACAGAACTACGGGATACAGGGGGCATCTTCTTGATGCACATCCGGTGTTTTCATTGCCCCTGAGACTTGGTGATTATCTGGAATTTACACCCTCTCTGGGGCTGAGAGAGACAAAATGGAGGAGTTCATATAGCGGTGATGCCGTAGGCGAGGAGGATAAAAATGGAAGCCGCGAGATGTACAACATAAGCGCGACTCTTTCCAGCGAAGTGCACAGGGTGTTTGATGTGGAAGGGCAGGTTATAGACAAGATACGCCATGGCATCAGCCCGGAATTAGAATACACTTATATTCCCTATGTAGATCAAGATGACATCCCCGATTTTCTAAATGAGATAGAAGAAACAAACAGCTTGACCTGCTCGCTCACCAATATTCTTATTGCCAGGCTGAAGGACGGGAATGGAGGGGTTAACTACAGAGAGTTTTTCAGGCTGAAGCTGAGCCAGACTTACGATATCAGAGAAGCGAGAAAAAATCTTGACGGATCTTCAAAGGCAAGGAGACCGTTCGGTGATATAGATGCAGAGCTTGGATTTGCTCCTTTTCAGTATTTTTCCTTTGATGCCGACGCAAAATTCGATGTCGATTCTGGTGAGTGGAAAGAGGTAAATTCCCGTTTTGATATAAGTGACCAACGCGGCGATTCTCTGGCCGCCGAATACAGATATACACAGGATTCACTGGAGGAAATAAATTTTTCTCTGAGAGGAAGAGCCACAAAGGCTCTTGATTTGATGTATATTTTAAGGAAAGATCAACTCAGCAATAAAACCCTTGAAGCCACTTACGCCGTAAACTATCATAAACAATGCTGGAGCGCAGAGCTTAGCTATTCCGATTCGCCTGACGACAGAAGGTTCATGCTTGTTTTCTCCCTTTATGGTCTTGGGAAAGTTGGTGGATTGGCGGGTGAGTTGCCGGGATGGTAAATCAAAAAGTTTTTTGGATTTTTCCTTGACAAATGCGCTTTAATTACATATTCTCGCTTCCTTCGAGTTTTTAAAGATACAGGTGGATTTTTATGAAGACATACAGTGCCAGGAAGGAAGATGTTGCAAGGGATTGGTACCTTGTTAATGCGGATGGTAAAGCGCTGGGCAGGCTTGCCGCCGAGATTGCGAAACGTCTGAGAGGAAAACACAAACCAGTATATACTCCTCACATTGATACAGGGGACTTTATAGTCGTGGTAAACGCGGATAAGGTTGCCCTTACGGGAAAAAAACTTACCGACAAGATCTATTACCATCACACCGGTTATCCGGGAGGTTTGAAATCGGTGACAGCAGGTAAGATGCTGGAGGAGAAACCGGAAGATCTTTTACTCGGTGCTGTAAAGGGGATGCTTCCGAAAAACAGCTTGGGAAGACAGATGCTGAAGAAGCTTAAAGTGTACAGGGGTGACAGGCATCCACATAAGGCCCAGATGCTCAAGCCGCTGGAAGTATAGATCAGGAGAGAAATATGTCAGCAAAAAATTATTATGCTACAGGGAAAAGAAAATCCTCAATAGCGAGGATATGGATGAAAGAGGGAAACGGTACCTTTGTAATCAACAAGAGAAATTTTGATGATTATTTTACCCGTGATATCTTAAAAAGGCTGATACTGCAGCCTCTTGACATGACTGATAAAAAGGATAAGTTCGATTTTTATATTAATGTCAACGGGGGGGGAGTTTCCGGTCAGGCGGGTGCTATCAGGCATGGCATATCCAAGGCCCTTGTGGGATATGACGAGGAATTGAAAGCTGTTCTAAAGAAAGCCGGTTTTCTTACAAGAGATGCCCGTGTAAAAGAGAGAAAGAAGTACGGCCAGCCCGGGGCGAGAAAGAGATTCCAGTATTCTAAGAGATAAGAGCAGCGAGACGAGACTTTTGTAAAAGTGGGGGGCCAATGGCCCCCTCTTTTTATTTGGAGGTGGTTTATGTTGAAAGTGGGTATATACGGGGCGAGCGGCTATACCGGTCAGGAACTTTTAAGGCTTTTAATCGGTCACCCCGATACGGATGTTGTTGCTCTCACTTCGAGAAAATTAAAGGGTATTCCGGTTTCCGAGGTGTATCCGGCATTTGCCGGCGTTACAGATCTGAAATTTGCAGACTCCTCTCCAAAAAATCTTATATCCTCATGCGAGGTTGTATTCCTGGCGCTTCCGCACGGAGAGGCTATGAAAGTGGCTCCCGAATTTATTGCAGCCGGCATAAAAGTTATCGACCTCAGTGCCGATTTCCGTTTGAGGGATGTGTCGGTATATGAGGAGTGGTATACAAGACACACCTCTCCCGATCTAGTGCGAAAAGCCGTTTATGGACTTCCCGAGTTGTACAGAGATGATCTGAAGGGGGCGCATTTTGTTGCCAATCCCGGTTGTTATCCTACCGGGATCATACTGGGACTTGCGCCTCTGTTAAGTGAGGGGTGTATTGATACCTCATCGGTTATAGCTGATTCAAAATCGGGTGCAAGCGGCGCGGGGCGTGAACTGCAGCTTGGCTCGCTTTTCTGTGAGGTGAATGAGGGATTCAAGGCATATAAGATAGGGTCACATCGCCACACCCCGGAGATAGAGCAGGAACTTGGGCGCATTGCGGATAAGGCCATCACAATTTCCTTTACCCCCCATCTTGTGCCGGCAAGCAGGGGGATTCTCAATACGATATATGCGAATTTTCATAGCAATATGTCGGAGTCTGAACTCATGGATATCTACGAGAAATTCTACGATGGTGAAAAGTTTGTAAGAATATGCAAACAGGGTACGTTACCGAATATTTCTTCGGTGAGAGGTTCCAACAACTGTGATATAGGAATCGCTGTTGACAGGCGTACGGGAAGGGTAATTGTTGTGTCAGCCATAGACAATCTGGTAAAAGGCGCTTCCGGTCAGGCGGTGCAAAACATGAATCTCATGTGTGGCCTTCCGGAGGACGCCGGTCTGAATCATATATCTCTGTTCCCTTAAGGGATCTGTGCCGGCACCGGAGAGTTGACTGTCCGATGAGTAGTTACTGAGAGGTTATATATGAATCTAAAATTTTATAATACCCTGACAAAGAAAAAAGAGAAATTTGTTCCTATCGAGGAAGGAAAAGTAGGTATCTATGTCTGCGGGATTACTGCGTACGACGTGTGTCATATTGGACATGCCAGATCGGCATTGGTCTTTGACGTTATCTACAAATATCTGAACTATGCAGGTTATGATGTAACCTATGTAAAGAATTTCACCGATGTCGATGACAAGATTATCGGGAAAGCAAACGAGGAGGGCTCTGATATATACGATATATCGGAAAGGTATATAAAGGAACATAATGAGGACATGGATCGCCTTGGAGTAGCCAGGCCTACGATAACGCCCAAGGCGACTGAGAACATAAAGGGGATGATCCGCCTTATAGACACTCTTATAGAAAAGGGTCTTGCCTACGTTGTCGACGGCGATGTGTATTATTCAGTGGAAAAGTTTAAAGGATACGGCAAGTTGTCCGGCAGGGAGTTGGATGACATGCTGGCCGGCGCCAGGATCGATGTAGACAAAAAAAAGAAAAACCCCTTTGATTTCGTGTTATGGAAGTCCAGCAAAGAGGGAGAGCCCTGGTGGAACAGCCCCTGGGGCAGGGGCAGGCCGGGATGGCATATAGAATGTTCCGTAATGAGCCAGAGGTTTCTGGGAGACACCTTTGATATTCATGGTGGCGGTGAAGACCTGATATTTCCACACCACGAAAACGAGATAGCCCAATCAGAAGGTGCTACGGGAAAACCCTTTGCGACTTATTGGATACACAATGGTTTCATAAAGGTAGACAGTGAAAAGATGTCAAAATCTCTCGGGAACACGCTTACCATAAAAGAGATATTGACCGCCTATCACCCGGAAGTGGTAAGGTTCTTTATCCTTCAGAGTCACTATAAAAGCTATATAGATTTTTCTGATGCCTCTATCGCCGAGGCAAGAGTCGGCATGGAGAGGTTTTATGCCATGCTGAAGAATATAAAGGATGCGCTTGATGAGGGGGTGGATTTCTCCGGCATTTCTGAAAAAGATCTCTACGGAGAAGACGAAGAGGTACTCAAGAAAGTGAGCATGCTTCCCGACAGATTCAGGGAGGCCATGGATGATGATTTCAACACTGCCAGGGCAATAGGATACATGTTTGACAGTGTACGTATTATAAATAGTTATACCTCAAAAGATTTTGCACCCACCGGGGAAGCACT
>JAUXBI010000067.1 GCA_030619435.1 Syntrophaceae bacterium | reverse complement strand
TCAGATCAATTGTTCAGGGTCAACGATGTCCTGGCACTAAATTCAGCCTTAAAAGTCAACGATGTCGTGACACATCTGGGTCAACGATGTCCTGGCATTTGGCACATACCTGCCAGAAGACGTTATGAATATTCGGTAACCTGGCAATCATTGCTTTCCGGCTTTAGACCCATGGTTTTGCGCTACCCCCTTTCGGAAGCGTTGCCTTTTTCGATACTGCCGTATAATTATTTACTATATTGCCTAACACCGATACATTTGATTGTCAAGAAGTGAATACCTCCGGATCCAGCACCGGGTTGTTAAAGCAGATTGTTTTGTGATAGTAGGGGCTGTGGAATTGTACCGGTTGAAGGAGAGGAGTGACGGGTGAAAAATCTTACACCGGCGATGAGGCAATATCTCGAGATAAAGGAAGCTCACAGGGATTGTATCATCTTTTTCAGGATGGGAGATTTTTATGAGATGTTCTTCGAGGATGCCGAGGTTGCTTCCAGGGTGCTGGAGATTACGCTGACATCCAGGAACAAGGGCAAAGAAGACGCGATCCCTCTGTGCGGGGTGCCCTGGCACGCAGCTTCATCTTATATAGCAAAGCTCATTGAAAATGGGTACAAAGTTGCCGTCTGCGAGCAGATGGAGGACCCGAAGGATGCGAAGGGAATCGTGAAAAGAGAGGTCGTGCGCATCGTTACTCCGGGACTGGTCGTCGATTCCGACAATCTCTCCGCCAAGGAGAACAACTTCCTGGCGGGTATTTCGGTGTTGGACGGCGCTTTTGGTCTTGCCTTTGTGGACATCTCAACGGGCGAGTTTCGTGTCACAGAGTCTGATGACGAAGAGGCCTTTCTTGATGAGATAGCGGGACTTGATTTCAGAGAAATGGTCATATGTGAAGAGTTGAAGGAAAGTGACCTTATGGAGGCATTTACGGAGCGGGCTGTCAAATGCAGCGTAAATTATCTCGCTTCCGATTATTTCCTGCCGGATGATGCGTCGGATCTTGTAGATGAGTTTTTCGATGGCGGGAGAGAAGTTGATTTTGGCGGACATCCGGCGATGACAGGAGCAGCTGGAGCGGTCTTGCGATATGTGAAGGAGACACAGAGGGACAGGCTTAATCACATAAATGATGTCTTGTGGTACGACATAAGAAATTATCTGGTATTGGATGACACTGCGAAGAAAAACCTTGAATTGTTCGCCACCATCCAGGGGGGTAGAAAGCGTGGTTCTCTATTTCATGTCCTTGACGAGACAACTACTGCCATGGGTGGAAGAAAACTTCGCTGGTGGCTTAATTATCCCCTTGTGGATCCCGACAGAATCAGGATAAGACTCGTCGCCGTTTCGGAAATTAAGGAAGATCACCTGTTGAGAGAAAATCTACGCTCGTCTCTCGCCGGTATTTATGATCTCGAGCGCCTGGGCAGCAGGGTTTCCATGGGTGTCGCGAATGGAAGAGATCTGCTCGCGCTTGGGAGATCGCTCCGATTGATACCCGCCATAAAGAATACTGTTTCGAAGCTGGAATCCTCTCTGATATCCATTATCCGTAATGAACTCGATGATATGCCGGATGTGGCAGACCTGATAGGGAACGCGATAGCGGAAGATCCTCCGGTAACCATTCGTGACGGTTATGTGATTAAGAAGGGGTATGATGATGAGTTGGATAAATTCATATCGCTTGGCACGGACGGTAAGAAATGGATCGCAGCCATGGAGGACAGGGAGCGGAAACGAACAGGCATCGGCAGCCTAAAGGTGGGTTTCAATAATGTGTTCGGGTATTACATAGAGGTGACCAGGGCGAACAGCGACATGGTTCCCGGTGACTATGTCAGGAAGCAGACACTGGTCAATGCGGAACGGTATATCAATCAGGAGCTGAAGGAATATGAAGTCCTTGTCCTGGGCGCGGAGGAACGCAGGAAGAAAAGGGAATACGAATTATTTGTAGAAATAAGGGAAAAAATAGCGTGCGAGATAAAAAGAATACAACAAACAGCCTCGCGTCTTGCCGATCTTGACGCCATAGCATCTCTGGCCGAGGTGGCGGAGATGTATAATTACTGCTGCCCGCGTGTGAATAATGAGGATCTGATAGATATAAAGGGGGGGAGGCATCCCGTTGTGGAGAGGATGAATCCCGATGGCGGTTTTGTGCCCAATGACACGCTTCTGGACCGCAATGGCAATCGTTTTCTTATTATCACGGGACCCAATATGGCCGGCAAATCAACCTATATACGCCAGACGGCGGTAATCGTTCTGATGGCGCAGATGGGGAGTTTTGTTCCGGCTGATGAGGCGGAGATAGGTGTAGTTGACAGAATCTTTACCAGGGTCGGAGCCGGGGACAGCCTGTCAGGTGGACAAAGCACCTTTATGGTGGAGATGACAGAGGTGGCCAGTATTCTGAAAAATGCCTCTTCAAGAAGCCTGATACTTCTGGATGAAGTGGGAAGGGGTACGAGCACATTTGACGGCCTCAGTATAGCCTGGGCGGTGGCAGAGTATATACATGATTCGGACAGGCTCGGAGCGCGGACACTCTTCGCGACTCACTACCATGAGCTGACGGATCTTGTGAGAACCATGGATGGGATCAGGAACCTGAGTATTGCGGTTAAGGAATGGGGCGACAGAGTTATCTTTCTTCGCACCATTGTTGAAGGGGGGACTAACAGAAGCTACGGTATCGAGGTTGCCCGTCTCGCGGGAGTCCCCGAAGATGTTATATCGAGGGCCAGGGAAGTCTTGAGAAACCTGGAAAAGGGTGAACTGGACGAGATAGGCATGCCGAGAATTGCTCGGGGGAAGGCATCGCAGAAGGGTGATATAGGGCAGATGAACCTTTTCGCCGGTGAAAAAAGTCCCGACATGTCGGGACTGATTAGTGAATTGAAGGGGCTTGATGTGCTGAACATGACTCCCATGGAAGCGCTCGGCAAAATAAGCGAATGGAAGAAAATGGTGAAAGACTAACAAGCCAATGTTTAATTAAAAAGATTATAATGAGAACACGAAGGTACGAAAACAGGAAAAATAAGATTCAAATTCGCGATTGTTTGTAAATTTTGTCATTTTTGCAATAACTTTACAAATAAGGGGCTAAACTCTTAAACCCCTGAACCGGAAACCGTAAACCGTAAACCTATTTTATACACACCCTGCGTACCTGGCTGAAATCCGTGTGACCCGCTATAACCTTGGTTATTCCATCCTGCAGCAGTGTTGACATACCCTGGAAGATTGCCATGTTCCGTATTGTCTCCACGGTTTCATGTTTCTGTATGAGCCGCTTGATTTCGTCTGTTGCTACAAGCAGTTCATGAACTCCCATTCTTCCCCTGTAACCTGTCTTGTCGCATGTACTGCAGCCTTTGGCCCGATGCAGTCTGAAATTATCATTGTATGGTATGTTCAGGCCGGCAAACAGTTCTTCTCCATAGTTAGTCGCAAGTTCGTCATATTCCTCTCTTGTCGGGTGATATTCCTCCTTGCATTTTATACACAGAGTTCTCACCAGTCTCTGGGCCAGTATGCCCAGGAGCGAGTCTGCGAAATTGAGCGGATCTATTCCCATGTCGAGCAGTCTTACGATCGTTTCAGGGGCGCTGTTTGTGTGGAGAGTGCTGAAAACCAAATGCCCGGTGAGCGATGCCTCTACCCCTATCTTTGCGGTTTCGTAATCCCTCATTTCCCCAACCATGATGACGTCCGGGTCGGCCCTTAGAAATGCACGCATGGCGTTGGCAAAGTCGAAGCCGATCTTTGGATTGACCTGTACCTGCCTGAGACCATACTGGGAAATTTCTACTGGATCTTCCGCCGTCCAGATCTTGGTTTCCGGTTTGTTTATCTGGTGCAGCGCTGAGTGAAGGGTTGTTGTCTTTCCGGATCCTGTTGGACCTACAGCGAGGATCATACCATAGGGTTTTTTAAGCAGTTCTGTGATATTTTCGTAATTGCCGGGTGACAGGGCCATGTCCTCAAGCCGCATTATTTCCCCGCTGGTCAGGATGCGCATGACTACGTCTTCGACACCCCCCTGTGTGGGGACGGTAGCCACGCGCAGTTCTATTTCATTTCCCTTCGAACGCCTGAATTTTATCTTCCCGTCCTGCGGCATTCTCCGCTCCGTAATGTCAAGATTCGACATAATCTTGATTCTTGAGACCATGGCCGACCTGTAGTTAAAGGGGACAGTCTGGTACGTTGCCAGGTCGCCGTCTATCCTGTACCTTACTTCAACGTTCTTCTTCATCATGTTTGGTTCTATGTGAATATCCGAAGCGTTACGCATATAAGCATCGTTGATTATCCGGTTGATCAGCTGCATGATGACACTGTCCGATTCAGTTATTTCGTTCTCTTCCTCTTCAAACTCCTCTTCGGTGTCGAGCCTTCCGATGATATCGGAGATCGAATCAACATTGTCTCCCGCCTGATAGAAATGATTGATGAATTTCAGTATATCGTCATATAAGGCGACATCATATTCCACCGCCCTTGTCCTTAGCAGATTTTCGATCATATCCTGTTTAAGGACGTTGCTGGGATCGTCTATTATGACTTTTACCTTGCCGTCTCTTCTCTCCAGGGGAACCCACAGTTCACGGCGCAGGTATTCCTCTTTCAGGTTTTTCAGGAGATCAAAAGGAATCGGATATTTGTTACTGAAAGAGACGAAGCGGCAATTATAGAATTCTTCCAGCGACTTGCCCATATCACCCTTCGATACCATGAATTTTTTTATCAGATGGGTCTCGACCGTTTCCCTGTTCTTTTTTGCCGCCTTCCATGCTTCTTCCAGATCTTCTTCCATGATCAGACCGTGGGTCAGCAGATAATTGAACTTTGATTTTCTCTTTCGACTGACTCTCTCCTGGTTGTGAAAAGCGGTTCCGAGGACATTGGCCATTTCCTTGAGGAAATTTTGATCTTCTCCGGTAAAGCTCTCTCCATCTTTCCTGTTCAGTATCTGGATAACGCCCATCAAAACGTTCTCACACAGGATCGGTACGGCCAGTACCTGGGCGGTTCTAAATCCCGACTTTCTGTCCCAGCTGGAATCAAAATGGAGTTCAGGAGATATGCTCTGCAGTTCTCTGCTATTATAGGCGTTGGCTATGTTCGCGGTCTTTCCGTTATTGGCCACATATCCCGCTATACTCTTGTTATCTATGGGCAGCCTGATTTCCTTCAGTTCGGATCCTGCCAGGAACATTGAATATATCTCGTTTTTTGCCCTGTCTGCCACATAGATGGTAATGGAGTGGGCATTGAAGAGAGCGAGGATATCATCTCTCAGATCGATAAGAATCTGCCTCAGGTTAATAGCGGCATGGATACGATTAGTTATATCCTGCAACGCCTTACTGAGATTCAGTTTTTCTTCAAGCGCCGTTATCTGGGCTCTTGCCGTCTTGTCGTACCGGTTGATCTTTTCCTGATCGGTTTTTGATTGGAAGATGCTCATATATGTCCTGTCCCGCGATATGCTTCCCGTTCTTGTTCTTGTGATAAGATGTGGCAAGTATAAAACATCCCTTCAGAAATTACAACTTGAAACCCGAAAGCTTTACGAGACGTCTCACAGTTTACAGTTTTTCCAATAAACTGTGCAATGATTGACTTTGCTCGATGAGCGATGCCTAACGATTGAAGCACTTTGGATATTGATTTCAATTCTCTGTTCTTTTAACCGGTAATCCCGACGAGTCGGGATTACGTTTATTCTTGACAAATTCCGGCAGTGCAAATACCAATGATTGTTGAAATGGAACAGAAAACTAAACCGAAACCGGTAAACACAATAAAAAAGCTTCTGTCGGGTGCTCCCGTTGTCATGGTGGCTCTGGGTGATTCGCTTACGTATGGGTGGATGGTGGATAAAGGGTATCTGGATTTTCTGGATGAGATGATTGGTGAAAAGTTTCCGGATGCCAGGTTCAGTTTGATAAATTGCGGAATGCCGGCAGGCACCGCGCAGAATGGATTGCACAGGTTGCGAAGAGACGTTCTGTGCCGCAATCCGGATTGTGTCTTTGTGCAGTTCGGTCTTAACGATGCGTTTTCCGGATATACGCCGGAAGAATTTAGAAACAATATCGAAATGATTATAGCGGGAATAAGGGAAAATACAGATTCAGAGATCGTCCTCGTGACCTCGGTATGTCTTGGGAACCAGAGAGATAATACACTTGTGGAAAGGTATTATGCTCAGCTTGAGGAATTAGCCGATCTGTACGGGCTGCCTCTGGTAAGGGTGCACAGGTACTGGAAAGATAGGATATCACAGGGTTTTCAATTTAGTGATCTGGTCCAGGCCGATCACGTGCACCCGGTTTCTCATGGATACAAGTTTATGGCGGAGGCGATCATGGAACTGCTGCAGTGATGTATTGATAGTTGCATTGCTGTGGGTTTTAATGTATCTTAAGTGGTAAGGACTTGTTATATTTATTAAACATTTTTGCCTCAAGAGGATGAAAGAATGAAATTAGCGGGATATATAAGAGCGTTATTTGCGGAAGACAGGGACTTGTACAGTTGGATGAACATTATCTTTGCCCTCTTTTTCCTGTTTCCTGTAGGTGGATTTATTATCTTTGGCGTCAAGTACAGCGTTATGACGGACAAGTATGTTCTTCTCTTTTTTGTTTTTTTCCTGCTTTTTTCACTGATCGGTTTTATCTTGCTCCGCAGGATATTTGACAGGGTAGGAAGGATATCGAGAGAGGTTTCAGATAAGGCTACGTCGGAATTCTTTATCGATCAACCGCAAAGAGGTTCTGACGAAATCAGTAATATTGTTAAGACCTTCGGCACTCTGGAAACCCAGTTTGGAATAACCTTCGGGCAGCTTCAGCAAAAGATTTCGGAAGTAGCTGTTTTTAAGGAGCTTTCGGACCTTTGCTATGTAACTTTTGATGCCGAGGAAATCCTGTATGTCACCTTGGAGAGAGCTCTGAAACTGGCGAACGCTGATGTTGGTTCGGTGCTGATCCTGGAGTATCCCCACAGGAAATCATTTGTCGTGAAGGCCACCATCGGTCTTGGAGAACAGCTGAAATTGGGTGACAGGGTGGATTTTGCCGACAGCATTGCCAAATATGCCGTTATCAACAAATCACCCCTTATCGTTGAGGATATTGAGACAGACAGCCGTTTTGGCAGAAAGAACCGCCAACAGTATGGAACAAAGTCATTTATCTGCATGCCATTTAAAACCATAAGGGATATTGTAGGAGTATTTACGATCTCCAGAAAGAATGATGAAATCCCTTTTACCAGCGAAGATACGGACATACTGGGGCCTCTCCTGAGTAGCGCGGCGTTTACCTATGAAAATCTGCGTCTCTTAAGGGAAAGAAATGAGGGCGCAAGTCATCTCGACTCTATTCAGAAGATCGTCCAGACTATCAATTCCAGCCTCAAAGGTGGAGAGTTGTTGCATGTCATACTTGGTGAGATGCAATCGGCGCTTTCGTTTAATCTTGCGATTATTCTGGTGGAGGATGATACCAGAGCGAACAACATAAGAACCCTCGATTTTGTGGCTGCAGGATCTGTACGCCTGTCAAAGGATGCATACCATCCCTGTCAGGGATCAATTTTTGATAAGGTTCTGAGACAGGGAATCACACTGATTGAGGAGGATACCTCCCCGTTTGTGCATGAGAGTGAAAGGGAGATTCTTGCCGGGAGCAAATCCTGCATGCTTGTTCCTTTGAAAACAGATGGAAGTGTTACAGGAATCCTGGCTTTATGTGCAGATGAGCCTAACCTCTTTTATGAATCGCAGGAGCTCATAGAGAGAATGGCGGACACTCTCTCGCTTGCGATGGAGAGAAACCGGCTTGGCGATTATGTTGTCAAACGGGATCGGGAACTGGACACGCTGAAAGAGATCGGAAGCGCCCTTGCGTCTTCCACTTTCGACATAAACCAGGTTCTCAAGTATACCATGGATATGATCAGGGCGGTCATGAGCGTAGAAGCCGGTGCGGTTCTGCTCATGCGTGAAGACGGGCTTGAGTTTACCGTTGCACTGAATATTGACATGAAGATACTGGAAGGGATTCGGATAAAGGTAGGCCAGGGAGTTGCCGGTTACGTGGCGGCCAGGGGTAATTCGGTAATAGTAAATGATATCAATAAGTCTTCTCTCTTTTATCCCGATGTGGAT
>JAUXBI010000102.1 GCA_030619435.1 Syntrophaceae bacterium | reverse complement strand
CAGCCCTTCTTTTTCCAGACGCTCCTTGAGCTGTTCAAAGGCCATCTGAAGGGCTCCAAGACCCTTCGGCTCTGCGGCATCTATGATGAGCTGGTACTCGCCCCGTGCAGGGTAGACATTCAGTCTTCCCCTGCAAACTATCTTCATTCCGTCTTCAAGATCAAAGCCTATCCTGCCCGCCGCACCTCTGAAAGCACCCACCCTTATTTGGCTGTCTTCATCCTTAAGAGTAAAATACACATGACCCGAGGCGGGACGGCGAAGATTAGAAATTTCGCCCGTGACCCATATGACGTCAAAACCGGATTCTAAAAAGTCTTTTATGGCTCCGGTCAGTTCTGTAACCGTAAGTGCATCTTTCATAAAAATTCCAAGGGAACAATTTGATATCTCTGTAAAGATGGTTTTCCGAAGATCTCTATCCATCAAATTTTTCCAACTATTTTGTTGACATCTTCCTGATCATGTTATCGAATAAGCACTTGTAAGGGAAGGAGAGCACCATGGGTAAAAACATTGTCAATACCAGCAGAGCGCCCCAGCCAGTGGGTCCATATTCTCAGGCAGTCAAAGCCAACGGCTGGCTGTACATATCCGGGCAAATTCCCATTGACCCGGAAACCGGAGAGCCTGTGGAAGGACCCTTTGAGCTTCAGGCGCGTACGGCGCTTAACAATCTCAAAGCGATACTCGAGGCAGGGGGATCAGGACTTGACCGTGTTATAAAGGTCATGATTTTCCTGACAGACATGAGATGTTTTGCGCAGTTTAACGACATATACACGGAGTATTTTGGAGAGTCCCGCCCGGCCAGGGCCTGCGTTGAAGTAAGCCGCCTGCCTAAAGATGCGACCATAGAGATAGAAGCGGTGGCTCTTTGCGATTGACTTGCCGCTGCATAAATAAGGAAGCGACATCTCTTAATATACCCAACCCCTTACTTGGCTCCTCCTTTTATTTCTCGTCTGCGCGAGGTTCCACGCATTTTCTTTAATACGTTATTTTCAATCTCCCGGGCCCGCCTCACCGTATCATCCAAATCTGCGGTTTCTCCCAGATTCAGTCCCAAATCTGTCTTTTCGCTGATTCCGAAACGCATCCTCAGAACCTTTTCTTCCCTCGGTGTCAGAGTCGACAGTATCTTTCTGGTCTGCTGGGCAAGATCCATGCTCATAGTGGCATCGGAGGGGGACATGATCTTTTTGTCCTCTATAAAATCTCCGAGAGAGCTATCCTCTTCCTCTCCTATAGGTGTTTCCAGAGATATCGGCTCCTTCGCTATTTTCAACACCTTTCTCACTTTATCAAGAGGAAATTCCATCTTCTCCGCAACCTCGGCCGGGGTGGGCTCTCTTCCCAGTGCCTGGACCAGATATCTCGAAGTTCTGATAAGCTTGTTTATGGTTTCAATCATATGAACCGGGATTCTTATCGTTCGTGCCTGATCCGCTATAGCCCTTGTAATAGCCTGCCGTATCCACCATGTCGCGTAGGTGGAAAATTTATACCCTCTCTGGTATTCAAACTTTTCAACGGCTTTCATAAGCCCTATATTTCCCTCCTGAATAAGGTCCAGGAATTGCAGTCCCCTGTTCGTGTATTTTTTGGCAATGCTTACAACCAGCCTGAGATTCGCCTTTATCAATTTCCGCTTTGCCAGTTCTGCCTCCAACTCTCCTCTTTTCATAGAAGTGACCACCAGTTTCAGCGTCTCCCTGGACGCACCGATTTTCCCCGTTATTCGCTTCCTGTTATTGCGTGCCTGCCGGATTGTCCTTTCGTACTCCACCAATTTTTCGACGGAGATGCCGGTCTCTTCGGAAAGCTGTTTTTCTTCACCATCTCTCATCCGGGAGAACATCTTATCCAGAGTGCTGAGTGACATTCCCGTTTGTTCCCTGCATTTCCGGATTGCCCGATCGCCCTTGTTAAGCTCAGCAACGACTTTCCTAAGTTCCAGAACCATCGCATTGATACGCCTCTTACTGAAATTTGCGTCTTTGCAAAGTTTTATGATCCGTTTGAGATTTTTCTCCAGTTCCTTTTTTATTTTTTCTTTCTCAAGACTATCCAGCTTTGCCCTTTTCAACTCTGTCCTCAACAAGATATTTTTTGCATCCAGTTTTGCCACCCTGGCGGTAAAGTTCTGCACCTTCTTCCGATATACATCCTCTTCAGTAAAACCATTTTCGTCTTCAAGATTATCAACAACTGTTTTTACCTTTATCTCGTCATTTCTGAGTTTGTCCCCTATATCTACAACTTCTCTTATAAAAATCGGCAGGCTGAAGAGGGTTTCTTTGATTCTCTGTTCTCCCTTTTCAATTTTCTTTGCTATTATTACCTCTTCCTCACGGCTAAGCAGGGGCACAAGCCCCATTTCCCTCAGGTACATCTTTACAGGATCCCCTGTCTTGCCCAGCGCAGCCAGAGGCAATGGCAGTATTCCATTCTTTGCTTTCTCCGGCTCTTCCAAGACCTTAGCAGCCGGTTTCCTGATAATCTTTCCATTCTTATCAACATCAACAATTTCAATGTTTTTCTCATGGAAAAGCATCAATATATCGTCTATCTGCTCTGAAAATATAATGTCGGCCGGCAGGGTGTTATTGATGTCATCATAAGTAAGAACCCCCTTTTCTTTGCCCAGTGCAATAAGTTTGTTTACCTCATCCGACCTGATTGTTTTTTTCATTTCTGGATAATCCTCTCTCTTCTTTTAATAATCTATTTTTCTCTCGCAACAGGCTGTCGCTTAACTCTCTGTCATCTGTGTCCCGGGCTCTGATCAGTTCACGCTTCAGTATGTTGTGCCTGCTCTTGTACCATTTGTTTCTTATCTGTCTGACATTATCATCAAAGACCCTGTTGGCAACCTCTTTATCGGAGAAAGGGCGCTCCATCATCAACTTCAAGAGACTTTCCTTCGCAGTATCATCTTCCAGATCGCCGACAAGACCGGCAATGTCGCCCCTTTCGTCTGCTATTGTCTGCCCCAATTTTTTCAATATTTCTGAAGCGAAACAATCCAATATACCATCCTGAGCCACCACAGGAATTTTTTCGGGATATTCTATCATCATATAGATAAGGTTCAATTCCACCATGTCAACTTTTCCTGCTCTTTTTTCCGGAGATGCGGCCCTGTTGCCGGCTTTATAATTAGCAGGTATTTTCCTTACTCTGTCCTTTAAAAGTTTCTGATCAATGCCAAGTTTTTCAGATACCCTTTTTATGAACAGGTTTTGTTCAACACGGTCACTTATAGTGCTTATAAAAGAGATTGATTCCCTGCCGACATCCAGGTTGTCTTCAAGCGTATCTCTGCTGCCCATGATTTCCTCTATATAGTAGTCCACCATCATTGGGGAATGGGCTATAATGTTTGCTAAGGCCTCCGGACCAAATTTCTTAACATAGTCATCAGGATCATATCCTTCGGGAAGAACAACCACCCTGGCATGCATATTCTCCTCAAGGAACAGTTTCAGGCTGCGTTCGACCGCGTGTCTGCCCGCTTCATCGGGATCAAAGATGACGGCAACATTTCGAGTGAATCGTCTGATCAGTTCGACCTGCTCTCTGGTCAGAGCGGTGCCCAGTGTTGCCACCACATTGCTCACTCCCGCATCCCGGAGGGAGAGAAGATCAACATATCCTTCCACAATTATAACGTAATCCTTATTGCGGATGCTGTCTTTTGTCCTGTACATGCCATACAGGATCCGGCCCTTTGTGTATACGGGAGACTCAGGCGAGTTGAGGTATTTAGGCATATCGTCACCGAGAGCCCGTCCGCCAAAAGCCACAACCCTGCCGCTCAAATCTTCTATCGGGAAAATCAATCTCCCGCGAAACCGGTCATAGAATCTGCCACTATCTTTAGATATGACAAGACCAGTTTTTTCGACAAGTCCGAGGGGAACCTTTCTGCCTTCAAAATAGTTAACAAGATGGCTCCATCCCTCCGGAGAATACCCCAAGCGAAATTCTTTAGCTGTAGCAGTCTTCATCTTTCTCTTGTTAAGATAATCACGAGCTGCCCGGCCATTTTCAGAAGAAAGCTGCCCGGAGAACCAATCCGCCGCCATCACGTTTATTCTGTTTAACTTTTCCTTCTCGCTTGCCACTGTCCTTTCCGCGCCGGTCATCTTTCTTACAGGTATATCGATCCCCGCTTTATTGGCCAGATATCTTGCCGACTCGGCGAAACTCGCGCCGTTTATCTTCATCAGAAAGGCGAAGATATCTCCACCCTCTCCACAGCCAAAGCAGTAAAATATCTGTTTTTCGGGATTAACGCTGAAAGAGGGTGTTTTCTCCTTGTGAAAGGGACAGAGACCGACAAAATTTCTGCCGGTCTTTTTCAGGGTAACATACTCTGAAACAAGATCCACGATATTTACCCTGCTCTTTATTTCTCCTATCTTTTCCTGAGGTATATATCCTTTCAATCTATTCTTACCTCTGCGGACAAAAGCATGATTCTGTTGATTGATGAGAATTTTTGTTCAAAATCAAGGCATGCGGAAAACATATAGTCGATATTCCGAGGATTATTTTTTGAGCATAACGCAGAGCTTAGGCGAAAAGACCATTAATCTACGTATAAATGCATTGCTCAGGACAATCGGGCCTTAACCGCCTCGCCCACAGCTTTTCCATCGGCTTTTCCCGCTAGCCCGGGCATAAGAAGTTTCATGACCTTTCCCATGTCCCGGATGCTTGTAGCGCCAGCTTCTTCTATGGCACTTTCAATCTGTGCTTTTATCTCTTCTTCCGGCATTTGTTCCGGCATGAACCCTTGGATTACCTCGATTTCTTCTCCCTCTTTTTTTGCAAGTTCCGGTCTCCCCCCATTCTTAAATTGCTCGACAGAGTCCCTTCTTTGCTTTATCATAGAGGACAACACCTGCAGGATTTCTTTTTCGCCAAACTGGTCCTTTAAATCTATCTCCTTGTTATGCAAGGCCGATTTTATCATACGAAGCACAGATAACCTCGCCTTATCCTTATCTTTGGCAGCTTTGCTCATTTCACTCGATACGCTCTCTCTTATATCCATCTCGTCTTTGCCTTTCCTTTTTTCTCCAGCAGGGGGGTGCTTTGCAAGGGCCTCATCATTTTTCCTCTGTGCTTCTGAATCTAAGCGTTACCCCATACGATCACTCAATTTCCTGCCTCCCAGAACATGGACATGAAGGTGAAAAATTACCTGGCCACCATCTTCATTACAATTGACAACTGTTCTGAAACCCTTTTTGTCAATTCCTTTTATCCTCGCGATTTCCTGCACCGCTGAAATCATGCCCTCCATCATGCCGTCCGATACATCCATAAGAGTTTCCACATGTGTTTTAGGCACAACAACAACATGAACGGGAGCCATCGGATTGACATCATCAAATGCCAGGATATTTTCGGATTCGTAAACAATGTTCGCGGGTATCTCTCCCCTTACAATTTTGCAGAATATACAATCTTTCATCTCACGATCCTCATTTCTGAACAGACATTACCCTGGCTATTGCATCTTCCAGTTTCAATGCCCCGGTGTAAAGGGCTTTCCCTGTAATTACACCCATTATTCCCGAACCCGCCGCTTCAAGCAGACTTTCAATATCATGGATGTTCGCAACACCACCCGAGGCAATAATCGGTATATCCACAGATTCCGAAAGCATTTTTGTGGATTCTATGTTTACGCCCGACTCCATGCCGTCCCGTTGTATGTCGGTGTATATAACAGAATTCAATCCGCATTTCTCATAACCTGACGCGATTTCTACAGGAGACTGATCAGTGCTTTCAGTCCATCCCTCAACCGCAACCCTGCCGTCACGCGCGTCAATAGCAAGGATAATGCGCCCTCTGTAATTAGCGCACGCATCGAGAACAAATTTTCTATCCTTCAGTGCAACTGTTCCCAGTATGACATAATTGACTCCCATATTCATATAACTGTCAACGGTTTTCATGTCTCTTATTCCGCCACCTACCTGCAAGTCCACATCCACCGCGCCGGCAAGTTCCCTGATAACGTCCATATTTCGGGGGGATCCGTCACGAGAACCGTCAAGATCAACCACATGAATGCGCTTCGCCCCCTTTTCCTGCCATTTTGCGGCGATATCCGCGGGATGATCCGAATAAACGGTAGACAGGTTAAAATCACCCTGAAGAAGACGCACACACTTGCCGTCCTTCAAATCTATAGCAGGTATTATGAGCAATTATGAATCTCCCTTCAAATTCGGAAAGTTCTTTAAGATCTCTTTGACACCCTCCTGTGACAATTCTTCAGCGGTAATCCATTTTCCCCCGCTTTTTATAAAGGACGAGATATCAAAGATATTTTCCATCAATGAGCTCTGGGTCTTGTCAAACACGCCTTTCCATACCGATACACCATCTTTAACCCTGATAAGATGCACGCAGAAAGCCACCGAGGCGGGGCTTTCCACGGAATAATCAAAACCCTTCCTCTCCATATAATAAAAGAGGTATCCCGCAATAATCCCGTCTGCCCCGACCTCTTTTCCAACCTCTGTCAAT
>JAUXBI010000221.1 GCA_030619435.1 Syntrophaceae bacterium | reverse complement strand
GCGGCAATATTTGTGAGAGACGTTCAAAAAAAGGAAAGACATTCTTTGGATGTTCAAACTATCCGAACTGTACCTATGCCCTGTGGGACAGGCCGATACCTGAGAAATGTCCCTTATGCGGTCACCCATTTCTGGTCGAGAAATATTACCGTGGAAAAGGCATGGCAAAGACGTGCCCTAATAAGGAATGCGGGTACAAGGAAAGGAATGATTCTGTTGATTAATGGTCTTTTCGCCCAATCTCTGTGTTATACTCAAAAAATAATCCTCGGAATATCAACTATATACCTGCGGTTATTTTTTTCGCACGCCTTGATCTTGAACGAAAATCCTAATAAATCAACAGAATCAGAAATGACGGGTAAGGAGTGAATCAAAACTTGAAATCAGATACCCGAAACACCCAAAAGGAGGCGCTCTCTAAACCTGTCATAATCATAGGCGGAGGGCTTGCAGGGTGCGAGGCCGCATGGCAGATCTCAAGAAGGGGATTTGACACCCTCCTTTACGAGATGAAACCCGCTCTGTTCTCTCCGGCCCATAAGTCTCCCCTCCTCGCGGAACTCGTATGCAGCAACTCTTTCCGCTCCAACGCAATAGAAAACGCGGTTGGTCTTCTCAAGGAAGAAATGCGCACGATGGGATCATTGATAATAGAGGCAGCCGATGCCACAGCCGTTCCGGCAGGCAAGGCCCTGGCCGTGGACAGAACCCTTTTTTCAAACTATATTGAAGACAGGTTTTCATCCACCGGGCTCCAGATAATCAGGAAAGAAATCACCAGCATCCCTGAAGATTCCATCGTCATTATAGCCACCGGTCCGCTCACATCCGAGTCTCTGTCAGAGAGCATATCTTCCGTTACAGGAAATGAATACCTCTATTTCTATGACGCCATTTCACCCATCGTGGAAGCACACTCTATTGACTACAACATGGCCTTCAGGGCGTCAAGATACGACGACAGCGGCAAGGGAGACTATCTGAACTGCCCCATGACAAGGGGGGAGTATGAAAGGTTCTGGACGGAAATATCGGGCGGGGATGAGGTACCCCTCAGAGATTTTGAAGACAGGCACTTTTTTGAAGGATGCCTGCCAGTTGAAATCCTCGCAAGAAGGGGGCCGAAAACCCTGCTTTTCGGACCGATGAAACCGGTGGGCCTTACAGACCCGAAAACAGGAAAGCGACCCCATGCCGTGATCCAGCTCAGACAGGAAAACAGTGAGGGTACTCTCTACAATCTGGTGGGATTTCAGACAAAACTAACATGGCCTGAACAGAAACGCATTTTCAGGATGATACCGGGACTGGAAAAGGCCGAGTTCGCCAGATACGGCAGCATACACCGCAACACATTCATAAATTCCCCTGCCCTGCTTAAAAAATCACTTCAGTTTCACTCCGATGATAACCTCTTCTTTGCGGGACAGCTTACCGGTGTTGAAGGATATGTGGAATCGGCAGCCATGGGATTGATGGCCGGAATAAACGTTTGCCGGTATATAGAGGGAAGGAATATGAAGGAACCACCGGAAACAACCGCTCTGGGTGCGCTTTTACGTCACATTACAAACGCCGATTATAAAACCTTTCAGCCGATGAATGTTAACTTCGGTCTCTTTGCCCCGCTTGAAAACCGGGCGCCAAAAAAAGAAAGGGGGCGGCTTTATGCCGGACGCTCTATTGATGCGCTGAAAAAATGGATGAAATTATCCTGATGCTGCGGGTTGAGTCCGGGCATTTCCATCAGAACTCTTGAGTGCGTTAAAAACAGCCCCACTATTTATCCTTGACCCGTTGGCCATTTCTCAACTCAACATCCCCATATTCTCCACAAGCCCCCGGTATTCACCGCCATACAATCCCTCTCCAATGATATAGGCTCCACAGGCGGCCTCTTTCGCTATTTCTGATAATTTTTTTACTTTTACCACAGGGGCATATTTATTCAGTCTTTGTGTAAGTTCATCCTCTATGAAATCATGGTTCGTAAGTCTGCCGGATATTATAATCTCCCTCGGATCGTGCATGGAAACAAGTATGGAGGCGACATCCTTTTCTATGCCTTCTCCTAAAAGGAGCATGGCATCTTCAAACCTTGATAGATCCTCCGGCTCAATATCTGTCCCCACAGAATCCCTTATCCCGTTTTTGAAGGCAATATCCTGAGTTACAGGCTGTTTTAATCTGATCGCAATCTCGGCATCCATCCCCCCACAACCAAGAAATCCCACACACCCGTTTGTCCCTCCAATACCGTCAATAATTTTTCCGTTTTCCACAGCCATTACAGCCGTGAACCCATATCCCACCTCCACGTAGACAAAGGCGGTCTCATCAAAAGAGATGTTTAACCGTCCTGACTGATCCTCTATACCCAATGCCACACAGCATACTTTGTCGGCCGTCCCCATATCAAACTTGTTCCATTTCCTGTAAGGCGGAACAGTTTCGAAATCGACGACACCGGGGGTAAAGCAGACGGGCATCCCTTTTTCTTTCATCTCCAGTAGTACATTCTTTATCCCTTCATTCACGGCCGCATGCGTGTCCAGAGGAATCATCTTCCCGATATCCTCCTCCGTCATATCCTCTATCTTTTTCAATGGTATCCCATACCCGGAGGGGCCGACAATAACATCCAGAGGTCTCAATTCCTCCAGTTTCCTGATGAGCACACGGAGATCTTTGAAAACATCCTCTGTTTTTATCGCTTCGTCTATGATGACCTTCCGGTTATCTTCCATTCCGAAAAGGTCAAAACTGTATGTCCCGGGGTCTATTCCTACAACTCTCATTTAGCTATCTTCCTTAGCGGACAGGCGGGATCCGGCGCCGTCCAGCTTTCAGTTAAAGCGAATGTCCTCGACCTGCAGCCTCCACACTCATACAAGTATTTGC
>JAUXBI010000079.1 GCA_030619435.1 Syntrophaceae bacterium | reverse complement strand
TTTAATTTGAGACTTTTGCAAAACGCCCCCTTTTGCCCGATTACTGCGTCAAGCTCAAATTTCAATCCTCGAAATATTCAATATATTCCTCCTGTTGAAATTTTCGCCTTTCTTGTACTCGAACAAAATTGAACATTTTTCAAAGGTCTCAATTTATTTATTCACCGATCCTGATTTTTTGTGAGATCAGCTGTATTGGTTATCCCTCTTCCCCGATTATCCTCGGGGTGATAAATATCAGCAGCTCCCTTTTATCATTGAAAACTCTTTTGGTCTTGAACAGCCAGCCTATTACTGGAATATCCGACAGCCAGGGAACGCCTTCTTTTGATTTACTTTCAACAGTATAATAAATGCCGCCGATAACGATCGTGTCTCCATCCGCGACAACCACCGTGGATTCCACGCTGCTTGTCTTTATCGGGGGCTCGTCTATTGAAATTCTCCGGTCCGCATAATCGTTGTTGGCCTTTACCTCTATGGAGATCCTGCCCTCAGGGGTGACCGTGGGCGTCACTTCCAATTTCAGCACAGCTTCTTTGAATGCCGTCGATGCCTTTCCATCATCATCAATAACAGTGTAAGGGATTTCCTCGCCCTGTTTTATCGTGGCCTTTACACCGTCGAGCGTGGTGACCTTGGGAGATGAAACAATCTTACCATCACCGGTGTCTTCAAGTGCTGCCAGCTGGGCATCCAGGATAAACTTGCTTGTTCCCATAACCAGCCCGATCGCGGGTGATGCCAAAGCAGCGATAGAAGGAAAATTCACAGCTGTATTGCTGTCGGTCAGGCCTACCCCGCCGGGGAGAGTGGTCAGATCTCCGGACGCGGAAGTTCCCATCATAACACCATAATCCTTCTCTCCCCATCTGTCCTTATAACCATACCCCCATTTGATACCCAGCTCCCTGGCAAAACTTGTATTCACTTCTACTATCTTTGCCTCTATTGAAATCTGTTTGAGTCTGCCCTGGGCCACATCCTTTTTCTGCTGTTCCTCTTCGGCCTTCTTGAGTTCTTCAAGAGGTAAAACGGTTATTACCTTCCCCGATTGTTTCTTCCCGAGGCCATTTACCTCCAGAATAGTATCCAGGGTCTGATCCCAGGGGACATCCTTCATGTGCACAGTTACTTCAGTTTTTACATCGGGACCCGCGACAATACTGAACCCGCTTATCTCCGATATCAGTCTGAATACACTTTTTATATCGGCATCCTGGAAATCCAGGGATATTTTTTCACCGGTGTATTGTTTGGTTTTTTCCGGCTGCGGTTCAACTTTTCCTCGCGTGGTTTTTATGGTCTCTGGTGCGGGCGCGATAGCCTTTGGTGCAGGCGCGGGGGAAACTTTCGGGGAATATCCCGCGCCGGCCGCTGTTTTGTAGGACAGGGTTGAGACATCAAAATCAACGATCACCTTGGAGCCGTCTTTACTGTATCTGTAAGGAACCATCCTTCTCAGGAGTATCCTGACAAATGTTTCTTTTCCCCCCTCTGCCGTTTCCTGATAAAGGAATACCGTCTTAAGGTTTTTCAGCTTACCTCCGCTGTACTCTTTTTTCATCCCCTCGGGAATAGATACATCCCTCAGATTTATCACCAGGGCATTGTCCGATTCCCTCGATATGTCAAAGTCCGGGACATCAGAAAGCAGAATGGATATCTGCTCTTTTTCATTCATTTTTTTAAGGATCATGCCTTTGATATAAGCGCCGGCGGCATCTCCCTCAGCCTTTTCCTGCGCGGAAGAAACTCCTGCGGGAGTTTTACTGCCGACGGTTGCACAACCGGACATGACCAGAAGGCCTATCAGGAAAGAAAGGGTAAAGGAAAGTATTCTTTTCTCTGACTTCATGGATTTCCTCCATTTTTTCTAAGTGTAAGGATGATACGTTCCGTATTTATATTTCCCTCAAAATCTTTTATCTTCTCCAGCACAACCACACTGTCGGAAAGTATCTTTATCACTCTGCCTCCATTTATCCCTATACGGGTACCCCTGCGGAGGACATAACGTTTTCCTTCAGGGGTTTCCACCATTGCAAACCTTTTGGTCCCCGTCAGAACAATACCGGTAAGGCGGAACTCTTCTATGCCAAATCTCTGAAGGGGAGGGAGGGGTAGAGAAACAGCGCCTTTATGCTTTTCGGTTTTTTGTGCCTTCTTATTTTCTTCCACTATCTCAATAAAAGGCTTGAAGGGATCCGGTTTTCCCTCCGGGTTATATCTGTAGGTCCCGGTGTCCGGCTTCTCCGGGTCGGCACAATACAGCACGGCGGGCACAGGGAAGAGAAACAGCACAACAAGTGCCCCCATAACCCATTTAAACGGATGGTTATTTCTTCTTTTTATCCGGTTCTTCATTCGTCTCTTCCAGAAACATGTATATCTTTATTAAACAGTCAGCCTGGAGGATATTCCCCCTCGCGTCTTTTCTTCCCATTTTGATTTCAACATCCATTATATTAGCTATGCGCGGGAGGTGTGCCACGCTGTCGAAGAAGACAGCGATATCATTGTACCTCCCCTCGACTTTAATCTTGACAGGTATCTCGGCATAAAATTCCTTCGAAACGGGAGCCGTGGGTTCGAAAAGGATAAAATCGAGTCCCGCGCTCCTCCCGGCTTCGGAGACGGATGTGAGAAGGCGTGGAATTTCTTTCTGATCAGGAAGCTTGGCTAGAATTATCTGCAAATCTTCTTTCAACCTGGCAACTTCTTTTTTATACTTCTCTATCTGCCCTACCACCTGTTGGCTTGCCACTATCTGCCTGTTGAGGCTTTCCAGTTCTTCACTCAGCCTGGTCTTCTTTTCGAAAGCAGGTTGAAAAAGATAAAACCAGTAGAAATATCCCAGAAGGAGAAACAGGACGAGGCCTATTATCAGTTTTTTCCCGAGAGACAGGCGTTTTATGTCATCCAGTCCTATCGCCATTCCTCATTCCTTTTCCGCCGTACATAAGAGTACAAACTCCATCAGCTTCACTCGTGAAACAGTCGCCTGTTTAGACGAAATCAGATCCACTGTCTTGATATAGGGAGAGTTTTCAAGTCTTTTCATAAACTGTGCTATGGCAGGATTGTTGACGGCCACTCCCTCCACACGTAGATTATTGTCCTTTTTTGCAATGCGGGTAAGCCACTCGTGCTGAGGAGAAATCCTGGAGGCCAGTTCATCCATGATGTGCACCGGATAGCTCCTGTCTCTTTCAAGATCCTCTATTATCCCTATCTTTTTCTCCAGCATTTCTTTATCCGACTTAAACTTTTCCAGGTCTCCCGCCACCTTTGTAAGGACATCCAGTCTGGCGCGCGCGGATTGAACCTCGGTTTCCAGTTTCGCAACGCCCATAACCACATAGGTTTGGAGAAAGGTCACCAGCAGGAGGAATACTCCTAAGGAAACCAGCCCGATGAAAACCTGACGCTTGGTGCCGGCCCTTTTTTCTTCTTCATGATATGGCAGGAGATTAATTTTTATCATTTATCCTCCATCTTCCTGAGGGCCAGGCCAACCCCGACAGCAGCGAAAGGACCTATATCTTTTATATAAGATGGGCTGAAAATATTTTTATCGTAAGCTATATTTTTAAATGGGTTGAATATCTCCGTTTCACAATGGAACTTCTTTTTCATTGCGTCAACTATGCCCGGGATTCTAGCGCAACCGCCACTGACGAGAATACGGCTGATATGTGGCTCAGTTACCGTTGAGCTAAAATAATCGAAAGACCTTCCTATCTCCAGGAAAACAGGCTTAAGACAACGGACAAATTCTTCCTGTATGTTGTCATGTTTACTCGAGCCTTCAATTTTTATCATCTCAGCTTCTTCAAAAGAGATCTCGAGCTTTTTTTGCAGGGCCTGTGTGATCGAATCCCCCCCCAACAGAATATTTCTCGTAAAGACGGATTCTTTGTCCTTGACAATATTGATGTTAGTTATGCTCGCGCCTATATTCACGAGGGCAATTGTGTCATCGGCATCAAAATCATAGTTTTCCTCATAAGCTGTCTCCAGCGCGAAGGAATCGACGTCCATTATCGTCACCCTTCGTCCCGTTTTTTCGATTGCATAGACATAACTTTCGGTAACATCTTTTTTCGCGGCAGCGATGACAACTTCCATCTGACCAGGATCCAGACTCTGCTCACTGCATATATGAAAATCAAAGTTGACATCTCTAATGTTGTCGAAAGGCAGGTATTCCCCGGCTTCATCAAGTATAAAATCACGCAGTTCAGCTTCTTCCATTTTCCGGAAACCTGCCTTCTTAATCATGACAACATGTCCGGGAAGGGCCGTCACAACACTTTTTGCCCCACAGTGCGATACCTTGAAAAGCTCCTTTATCTTTTTGGCAAGGGCGTCATGATCCTTGATCAAGCCATCTTCTATGACACCCTTTTCCAGAAACACCTGAGCAAAGCTGCGCAGAATGCACCCCTCCGAGGTATACTGCAACTCAACAAGCTTGATAATGCTTGATCCTATGTCGATTCCAGCGATCCCCCTGCTTCCCGGAAGCAGATTCTTTACTGAAAACATCCAGTTTACCCGCTTTCTATCAGTCGATAAATTGATAAACTATATCGCCTTTTTTGACCATTCCAAGTTCTCTTCTCGCCACCGATTCGATGTAGCGCAGATCAGTTTTGAGCAACATTATTTCCCTTTTCAATTCCTCATTCTCACTTATGATGCATTCATTGGTTTCTTCCAGGGCTGCCTGCTTTTCCTTCAATACACGATAGTCCATGAAGCCCTTGTTTCCGAAGATTGTAAGAAGCATCATGATGATGAAAATTCCGAACAGAAGTCTGCCGATTGTCATACAGAGCCTCTTTTTCTACAAAGGATAATAACTTCATCCAGTAAAAAATCAGCAACAAACATGCCATTTGAATTTTTAGTTCACGCATGCCGGGCCACAAGCATTGCTAAAACCTTCAGCCATCCTCAGAAACAGGGGAAATACCCACCATGCAATCTCTAACCTGTGAATAATAAAGAAGATTACCATCCCCCTGTTTATAATGGTACATACTGTCATTAACCAGTGCACTAGCTATAACAATTTGAAATAACAAGATTTTAATCCATCATACATTGATCTTGTTTCTTTGTACAAGTAAAAAGCGGTGATTTTCACCGGAAAAGCGGTGTTTTCCTGTATGATTAACGATCATGGTTTATCAGGCACTGTCGGAAGGGAGAAGCTGCTGAGGTTCGCCAAGAAGGAATTCTCTCTTCTCAATCCAGTCCTTAAGTATGCCGGCGATTTCTCTTGCTTTATAATAGCTGGACATGGGTGCGGTGGGGATAACCCTGCCATCGAGTTTTATCTTGCCGCTTCTTAACTCTTTATAGCTTGCTTCACCGAGGCTCTTCGAAATTCCGCTGGGATAATCAACGCCATAGTCATAGATCTGCGCATATATGTCTTCATCTCTGACAGCAGTATAACGTACCATCTCTTCATTAAGTATTGGTATGGGCACTCCTATTCCCACATATAGGGATACGCCATAACCGAGTATACTTGCCCCCACAAGCCACTCCGGGCTCATATCCTTCAGGTTTCCTATGGTCGCCAGTGTTCCCGCTCCCTCTTTCGGAACGCCGTTCTCACCCCTCAGCACATCCGGATTGTGCTGGGTTCCGGGCCAGGCCACAAATCCCTGAGCCCCACCGAGAAATATCCGTGTACCGATGCCGATGGTCTTGAAATAAGGATCATTCAGAAGAGGGCTTAACTGCCCCGATGTGGAGTAGGTTACGTTCGCCATATCGGGTCTCAACACACCCATATAGGTATAGATTGTCCGGTCGGACATGTTCACGGCACAGTTGTAATTCTGATAGGCGGTACGGGGATTGAAGAGGAAAGCGTCCCTGAGATCATGTATCGTGACGTTCTTTTCATGCTTCCGGGCGGGATAGCAATCGGTGCCGTAGGATTCAAGGCGCAACCGGATGACCTTACCCGCCACAAGATCTTCTATTACATGTCCTCCACCGTAATTAAACTCGCCAGGATGTATACTGTTGAGAGGATCCCCTTCAACTACCTCGGTGGCTCCGATATAGCAATCCACTGCGGCAATACTGCCATAAGCGGAAACATCGTTGAGCCATACCTTTGAGGCCCTTATCTTGGGGGATGTGTGACCGAAATTGAGAAATGCACCTGATGAGCACATGGGGCTGAAGGTTCCGGTAGTTACAACGTCTATCTCTCTGGCCGCCGCGATGTCTCCCTTTTTCTTCACAATATCTATGATCTCTTCCGCGGTGACAACTACGGCCCTGCCTTTTTTTATCCTCTCGTTTATTTCTCTATAGGTTTTATTTACTTTGTGTTTTTTCATTTGATCGCTATCCCTCACGTATAGCATTGGGAAATACACTAAATCAGTGAATAAGACAAATAAAAAACCCCTGCCATGACAACAGACAGGGGTATCGGTACCAAATCCGCCCGATTTCTCAAAAACTATGCGGACCGTTATTTTTACTTGACGACTCATCCTGTATGACCGAATCCTCCATCACCCCGCTTTGTCGTCTCCAGGTTGTCAGTCATATTCCATGAAGCCCTGTATACCCTGTGGATAACCATCTGGGCAATACGATCCCCTCTTTTTACAACAAACGGTGCGGCTCCATGATTGATTATCAATATCTTCACCTCTCCCCGATAGTCTGCGTCTATCGTACCGGGGGAGTTCAGCACGGTGACTCCCGCCTCTACAGCCAGGCCGCTCCTTGGTCTTATCTGTGCTTCATAACCAGGGGGCAGTGCGATGGCAATGCCCGTAGGTATTAATATTCTCTCGCCGGGGAGCAAAGTTTCTTCACTATCCACCGCCGCGAATATATCCATCCCCGCCGAGTTCTCCGTCATATAGCGGGGAAGGGGTATATCCTTGCCATGCAGTCTTTTAACAGAAATTGCCACCTCGTTATTCAAGGGCATCCTTTCTGCTCAGCCTTATCTTTCCACTTCTGTCAATCTCGAGAACCTTGACACGAACTGTGTCGCCTTCATTAAGCACGTCGGTAACCTTTTCCACCCTTTTATTGTCCAGCTGGGATATGTGCACAAGTCCATCCGTGCCGGGCAGTATCTCCACAAAAGCTCCGAAATCGAGGACCTTTTTCACGGTGCCTTCGTAGATTCTACCGATTTCGGGCTCTTCGGTTAGTGCCTTGACCATAGCGACCGCCCTTTCCGACGCCTGTGCATCACTGGAGGCAATGGTGACTGTGCCATCATCGTCCACGTTCATTGACACACCTGTTTCGCTTATAATATGTCTTATATTCTTTCCTCCGGTGCCTATGACGTCTCTTATCTTCTCCTGCTTTACCGTCATAGTGGTAATCCTCGGAGCGTATGGAGAAAGATTTTCCCTGGGGGTGGACATAGTTTCATTAAGTTTGTCAATAATGAAGTCCCTGCCTTCCCTGGCCTGATATAGAAGTCGGATCGTAGCCATGTCGTT
>JAUXBI010000236.1 GCA_030619435.1 Syntrophaceae bacterium | reverse complement strand
TCCTAAGACCGCTTGGCCTCCGACTTGGGGGCAAGATAGTTTTCACAAAGGTTCACAGTTTACAGTTTACAGCTTATAGTTGTAGGTTGGGTTACGGTACGAAACCCAACAAAAACCTATCGGGAAGGCCGCTATGCATTTTAAACTGAAGAGATTGTCCGACTACGAAGGCGTAAAGGGCCCTTTGCTCCTGATCATAATGGACGGTATGGGCCTGTACCGGGGTGCAAAAGACGGGTACCCCGGAAATGCCGTCGATATCGCGGCCCCGCGAAATCTGTGCCGTCTTATGAATAGCGAAAAGATAGTAACCCGGCTCAGGGCGCATGGAACGGCTGTGGGTATGCCCTCGGACAGCGACCAGGGAAACAGCGAAGTGGGACACAATGCCATGGGTGCCGGCCGGATATTCGCGCAGGGAGCAAAACTTGTAGAGGACGCGATCGAAAGCCGCAGCCTCTTCGAGGGAAGAACATGGAAGAAGATCATCTCCAATTCACTGGCGGCAAAAACCCCTGTACACTTCATAGGTCTCATATCAGACGGAAACGTCCACAGCAACATATCTCACCTCACCTCACTGATAGGCGAATGCGACAGGCAAGGTGTGGAGGAAGTATATGTGCATGGCCTCCTGGACGGGCGGGATGTGCCTCCCGTCAGCGCCCTTCGCTATTTCGGTGAACTGGAAGACTATCTCTGGTCGCTACGCGCACATGCCCTGGAGACGGGCAGGAAACGCCTGTATTTCATTGCCTCCGGCGGGGGCCGGATGGTAACCACAATGGACCGCTACGGGGCAGACTGGTCCGTCGTCGAGAGAGGTTATAATGCCCACACCCTGGGTATAGGGCCAAAATTTCCCGACTGCTTTACAGCAATCAGAAAGCTGCGGGCCAAAGAAGCTGTTGATGATCAGTATCTTTCACACTGGGTAATCCACGATCCCGACAACCCGGATAAGCCACTTACTCAAATCAGGGACGGAGATGGCGTCATCCTGTTTAACTTCCGGGGTGACCGGGCGATTGAGATCAGCCGCGCGTTTGTTGAAGACAATTTCAAGGAGTTTAAGCGCGGCCACCGCCCCGATGTCATATATGCCGGAATGCTTGAGTATGACGCGGACACAAAAATGCCTCCGGAATATCTCGTCGCTCCGCCCGCTATAGACCGCACACTGTCGGAGTATCTGGCAAAAAACGGTGTCTCGCAATATGCCATAAGTGAAACGCAGAAATTCGGCCACGTAACCTATTTCTGGAACGGCAACAACTCCGCCAGGTTTAACGAGAAAACCGAAAAATGGGTGGAGATTGAATCCGACCGCGTGCCTTTTGACCAGGCCCCGGAGATGAAGGCCGATGCGATAGCATCTCAAACAATCGCTGCCATGCAATCCGGTAAATACCAGTTCCTCCGCCTGAATTTTCCAAACGGGGATATGGTGGGACACACCGGATCGCTCCGGGCGGCGGTGGAAGCTGTGAAAGCCGTGGACAGGGCGGTGGGCAAGCTGATCGAAGCGATGGACAGGCTGGGCGGCACAGTAATAATAACCGCCGACCACGGAAACTGTGAACAGATGACAGCCGTGGACGAAAAGACCGGCAGGCCCATCATGGGGGCAGGCGGAGAATATAAACCACAGACAAGCCACACCCTGAATCCGGTGCCTTTCATTATTCATGGCCCCGAAGCCGATCGCTACGAACTTACTGAAATCCCGGACCCGGGACTCGGCAACATCGCTTCAACGATTCTTCTGCTCCTCGGATATGAAAAGCCGGATGATTACATGGAGCCACTCATAAGGGTCACGTAAAAGACAATGTTGAATGTTTAATTGTAAATGTTTAATTAAGGGAATTTAAAGTTGATCATTAAGAATTCAACATTCAAACTTAAGCATTGCTGTCAGTATATCCCCGCTTCACAACCGCCGGCAATAGTCTGGCCCAGTTCCCGGCACTGCGCGAGGATTTCGTTCGTTACCCCCCCTTTTGAACTCCTCGCGATAACAGGATCATAAACCTTTTTGAACTGATACCCCAGGGCGATACGCTCTATGCTGCTCAGGGCTCCTGTTCCATCGTTCCCCGAGCTGATAAAGACAACATAGGGTTTCCTGAATACCTTTCCCTCGGCGGGATAAAAGGTGCGATCAAAAAAATCCTTGACGGCGCCGGACATGTACCCGAAGTTTTCCGGGGTCCCGATCGCGAGTCCGTCACAACCGAGAAGATCCTCCAGATACGTATCCTTCGCCTCTTTCAGGATCACCTCTGTGTTCTCTATGCTCGCCGCCCCTTCTGCAACCGCCCCGGCCATCTTTTCAGTATTTCCCGTCTGCGAATGATAAACAATCAATATCCTTGTCATTACCCCTCCAGCGGATTCACCAGTATTCCAAGTTCTTTCCTGTTTGAACGGAAGGCGGCCCTTACTCCATCCGTTTCCTGAGAGCTCGCGAACTACCCCTGAAACTAATTCGGGCGGGAACATGTCCCGCCCGAATCTTTACACTATTTTTCTACACCCTATTCCCCTCTCTTTTCCATCTCCTCTTTTCTCAGATCCTTGCGGAGGATTTTACCAATATTGGTTTTTGGAAGTTCTTCGCGGAACTCTACCTCCGTCGGAAGTTTAAATGTGGCCAGTTTACCCTTGCAGAACTCTATCATCTCTTCCTCTGTAGCGCTTTCACCCTCCTTCAACACCACAAAAACCTTGATATTTTC
>JAUXBI010000092.1 GCA_030619435.1 Syntrophaceae bacterium | reverse complement strand
GGCTGTCGAGAAATGGTCGGCATCCTCCTCTACCTGTCTTTCCTCCTTTTCGAGAAAGGAATTCATTTCCTGATAGAGGTCTTTCAGTTTCATCTCCTTTTCACCATCAAAAAAGATACCCTCAAGAAATGAATCCTGCTTCAGCCTGAGGACATCCTCTTCAACAGCCCTGAACAGATTATCGCCGCCGAGATAATGATCTCTTGAGATTTTATGAACTGTCAACCTTTCCAGATTGTTTTTCTTGATTTTTTTGAAGACACCCGAAAGGTTTTTTGCTATATCTCTTTCTTCAACATAGCTGCCCCTCTTTATCGTTAGGATTCCGGCGAGTCCGCAGAAAAGACTGTCCGGAATCGAAGGAAAGATAATGAGCGCATTGGGAAGAACGTGTCCTAGATTTTTCCCGACGACTATCTTCCAGCCTTTAAGACGCTTCAGTATTTTCAGAGTGATATTTATGATCTGGCTTATCATTATTATGGAATCCTGGCTACTTTGTCTCCGTATACTTCAGAGACGCCTCAATAAACCTGTAAAAGAGAGGATGAGGTTTTCTCGGCTTCGATTTGAATTCGGGATGAAACTGACAGCCCAGAAACCAGGGATTGCCGATGAGTTCCACTATCTCCACAAGACGTCCATCAGGTGATGTACCACTGACACGGAGACCGTTTTCGGTTAGTACATTTCTGTACTCGTTGTTGAACTCATAACGGTGCCTGTGGCGTTCACTGATCTTCCTCGTACCATACGCCTCAAATGCAAAGGTGCCCGCATCCAGAAGGCATTCATAAGCCCCCAGCCTCATGGTACCTCCCATATCGGTAACATCATTCTGTTCAGGAAGGAGATCAATCACCGGATAAGCCGTATCCCCGTTGAATTCGGAACTGTTCGCCTCTTTCATGCCGCACACATTTCTCGCATACTCCACAACGGCCATCTGCATTCCAAGGCAGATACCAAAATAGGGTATCTTCTGAAGGCGGGCGTGACTTACCGTGTCAATCATACCCTCTATGCCTCTTCTTCCGAATCCGCCGGGCACCAGTATTCCACCAATGCCATTAAATTGATCACTAATTCCTTCACGTTCTATCTGTTCTGAATCTATGAAACGAAGGGTTACTTTACAATCGTTTGGAATACCGCCATGAACCAGGGCTTCATTCAAGCTCTTATAAGAGTCCGTCCAGTCAACATATTTTCCCACAATGGCAATACAAACTTCATGGGAGGGGTTTTTCATCTTATTTACTACTTCTTCCCACTCCCCCAGATGTGGCCGCCCGGTCCATATATTTAAAAGATTTACGATCTTTTCATCCACACCTTCCTTATGGAAGATGAGGGGAACTTCATAAATACAGTCAACGTCCTTTGCGGTAAAAACCGATTCAATCTCCACATTACAGAAAAGGGAGATCTTTGCTTTTATATCGTCTGACAAAAATTCCTCTGTCCGGCAGAGAAGGATGTCGGGCTGAATACCGATTTCACGAAGAGCCTTCACACTGTGCTGTGTCGGTTTTGTTTTTACCTCTCCTGCCGCTTTAAGGTAAGGAACCCATGTCAGGTGGATAAAGATTGCGTTTTCTTTTCCCGCCTCATTCCGAAATTGCCTTATTGCTTCCAGAAAGGGCAAACTCTCAATATCTCCAACCGTTCCACCGATTTCCACAATGGCAACATCAACACCAGCGGCTGCATTCCTGATGTAATCTTTTATTTCATTGGTGATATGGGGTATAACCTGGACCGTTCCACCCAGATACTCTCCCTTTCTCTCCTTTGATATTACTGAAAAGTACACCTGTCCTGTTGTAAGATTATTCCCCTTCCCAAGATGAGCATTTGTAAAACGCTCATAATGACCAAGATCCAGATCGGTTTCTGCCCCATCGTCCGTAACGAAAACCTCACCATGCTGGAGGGGATTCATTGTGCCGGGATCGACATTGATGTATGGATCCAGTTTCTGATTAGTGACCTTCAGACCCCTGCACTCAAGAAGGGAACTTATAGAAGCAGCGGCTAATCCTTTACCGAGGGAAGAAAGAACACCTCCTGTTACAAAGATAAATTTTGTTCTCATTGCTCACACCTTCTTCAGCCTTTTCACATAAATCGCACGTAACGGTAAATTACAGTAACTCTCTTACGCGAGAGAGATCATTCATTAAAGGCAGCATCTTTGACATCAATAAAAAACTCGGCCTGAATCGCCCCACGCGGGCATACATTAACACAGGTATAGCATAATGAACATTTCAGCGGATCAATTGTAAAGACCTCTCCGTTACGTGTTATTGCCTCCTGTGGACAGCTCTCTATACATTTATCGCAAAAGATACAGGTGCCGCAGCTCATACACCTGTCTGTCTCATCCTCCTCACCACCAAAATAGAGAGTGTTAATCCGTCTTTTCGGTACAAGATTTTTTTCGGGATAGATGAATTTATTCCCCGTGAGGATCGCATAAATTTCAAGCGCGGCAAGCCTTCCCGATCCCACAGCGTCGGCAATAAGACCCGGCCTGCGTATGTCACCACACCCGCAAATCTTCAGATCACTGCTCCTGAAGGATTTTTCCGCCGTAACAATATATCCCTTTTCGTCGATCAAGACGGATTCGGGAAGAAAAGAAGTGTCGGGTATCTCTCCTATGCTGAAAAGCACCACATCCGCTCTCAGTTCCGTTCCATCACTGAAAAAGACCTTCTCAGAATTCAGTTTTTCTATAAATTTCGGCCAGAGAATATTCGTTCCCCGTTCCACTGCTGAGTCCAATTCATGTCCGAAGGCAAAGGGTTTCTGAACATCCAGGGCAGTCACTTTTTTTGCCCCCAGCCTCCATGATTCACAGGCTATATCCATACCCACGTTGCCGGCACCGATGATCACGATCTCACTTCCCGAGAGATCCATATCCTTCCCTTCGTTGATGTCCATGAGAAACTGCAGACCTGAAAGAATTCTCTCTCCCCCCAAATATTCGATTCTCCTGGCTATGTGAGCACCGGTGGCAACAAGGACGATGTCGGATTCCTTATAGAGCTTCTCAAACACCTTCCGATCGATCCTCCTGCCCGTATTAAATTCGATCGGAAGTGAGGTAATCCTCTCTATATCCCTGTCGAGGGCCTCGTCTGAAAGTCTTTCACGCGGGATGGCTTTCCTCACCTTACCGCCAAGATCATCCAAGGCATCGTAAACCCTGATTCTATATCCCCGTCTCGAAAGCTGCCAGGCGGCCGAAAGGCCTGCGGGCCCCGCACCGATAATGGAAATAACCTGTCCTTTCTCCTCTTCCAGAACATCCGGGTTGAAATCAGGATAGTACTTCTTTGCCATCTCCTGCAAATGGAGCGGTTCGTCAATCATACCCCGGTTGCATGCATCCATGCAGAGTGCCGGACAGGCGGTCCCGCAGACAGACATCCTGAAGGGTGTATATTCGTCCATTAATCGCTGGGCTTCGACAACCTTTCCGTCCTTAATAAGATTGAAAAAAACCGGCGTGGGAATCCCTGTGGGACATGCGTACGCACAGGGCGGTGTAAGGTTGAAGTGGATCGGAGCATCGGTCTTAACGTTCATCCCGGGCGTATATAGTTTAGCGAAAGGCCGATGTCCCTTTTTTGTTATCTTCACAAACTCTCCCGCTACTATGCCGCTCAGATCGGCATCGAAATGTCTCGAATATTCTTCAAAAACCTCTTTCAGAAACATTTGGTCGAAATCATCAAGTTCGGCAAATATTGCACCCATCCCCAGCTGATACTCCTTGACTTCACCTCTTACGAATATTGCACCACCGTGAATGCCCGTTCCCACACTGTATCCCACGGGCGAGCCTTTAATGTTTCCCAGGTTGAGCACCACGACTCTGCCGCCAGCCATATACTCGCCGCAGTAATCCTTCGCCGTTCCTCCTATGATGAGCCAGGGGACAAGATCGAGATATTCCTTCATATGTATCGCGGCACGGTACTCCACATCATCTCGGATAAAGACCTTTCCCCCTCTCATTGAGTGGCCCGGAATCTCACCTGTCTTACCGTGGATTATGATTTTCCCCTTATTCATCGTGTTGCCAACGCCGTCCTGGGCATTGCCGTGCACGATAATCTCGGGACCGTTCATAAAGGCGCCGAGGTCCTGTCCCGGCGTACCATAGATATCAAAACGGGCTGTACTCTCCAGACCGCCCCCTATATAACGCTGTCCCAGAACATCCTTTAGGACGATTTCGTTTTCTCCCCGCGAGAGCGACTTTTTAATCTGTCTGTTAAGGGCCTTGTAGTAAAGCCCCCTTGTTTCTATCGTCAGCATATCATGCTCCGGCGTGCTTGATTCCAAGAATTCTCAATTCTTCCTCATTCAGACCTACACCGCGAAGTCTATCCCTGTTTCCACGCAAGGCCTCTATCGCACTTATTCCCATTGATCCCATGAGCTCTTTTATCTCTTCTCCCCAGGCATGAAGAAGGTTGGTAAGCGCCTGCGCTGCTTCATCCACATCAATTCTCTCTGCCAAGCCCGGCCTGTTTGTGGTAATACCGTAGGGACATTTTCCGGTGAAACAACGCTGACAAACATTGCACCCAAGAGAGATTAAGACAGGCGTTCCCACATAAACCGCATCGGCACCGAGGCATATGGCCTTCAGCACATCGGAAGAATTCTGTATTCCCCCCGACGCAACCAGGCTGACCGTGTTTCTGATTCCCTCTTCCGTAAGTCTCCTGTCCGCGGCAGATATGGCAAGTTCTATAGGGATGCCTGTATTCTGGCGTATCTGAAGAGGTGAGGCACCGGAACCTCCTCGAAATCCGTCAATGGCTATGATGTCGGCTCCCGCACGTGCAATGCCACTTGAAATGGGCGCCACGTTGTTGACAGCTGAAATCTTTACCGATACGGGGAGCCTGTAATCAGTCGACTCTTTTATGGCATAAATGAGCTGTCTCAGGTCCTCTATGGAATAGATGTCATGGTGCGGCGCTGGAGAAAGCGCATCGGATCCCTCGGGGATCATTCTCGTTTTTGAAATAGCCTCCGATACCTTTTCACCCGGGAGATGGCCTCCGATACCCGGTTTGGCACCCTGACCTATCTTTATCTCCACTGCAGCAGCCGATTTCATATAATCCTCACTGACACCGAATCTCCCAGAGGCAACCTGCACGATTGTATTCGCACCGTAATCCCTCAGTCTTTCGTGAAATCCGCCCTCTCCCGTATTCCAGTATGTTCCCATCTTCCGCGTTGCCTTTGCCTCGGCTTCCTGTACCCTCAGATTCAAGGCGCCAAAGCTCATGGCCCCGAACATGATCGGCACTTCCAGTTTGAGCTGCGGACCAACCTCGCCTCCATATCGTTCCGCCTTCCGGCCGAGATATCGCCTGATCTCCATCGGTTCCCTCAGGGGATCGATCGAAGGGTTGGTAACCTGGCAGGCATCGAACATAATGTGATCAAAATACCGCTTCTGCGGGCCCGTTGCGCCTGTTCCCACGAGCAACACACCACCTTCGGAATCCGCCTGGCGCCAGATATTGCTGACAGGTTCAGTTTTCCAGTAGCCGTGGGAGGTATGCATTGGCTGTGATACAACATGAATAGCACTCTGGGGGCACATCTTGACGCAACGCTGGCAGGAATTGCACGCCCGCATGTTTGCCCAGGGGCGATGCAGAATATTACCGTCCTTTCCTTTGACCGGTTTGAGCGAAATCTCACCGAAGGTACATTCCTCTACACATATCGTGCAGCCGTTCTTATAGTCACATCTATCGAGATCGAATTCGGGGTGAAAAGGCGGCAGTATCTTCCAGTTGTTTTTCATGCTTATGGACTCGCTCATTGTACAAATTCCTCGGGAAAATCTATGATAACGGGTTCCCCGCCCTTTGGCGACCAGATATGTTCCACATCAGGTGAAAGGAGCCGTATACTGCACTCCTCAGATGATGCATAGTAGGTGTCACCATCTTTTGCACACACCACGGGGCGGAGCTTGTTTCTGTCATTAAGAACAATAGCGCCGTTTTTGTGGGTCAGGATGATTCCAAAGGGACCGTTTACTATGGCGGGGCCGTAAATCTGCCTTAAATATCTCTTTTTCCCGTCATTTGTGCGGTCAATTTCATCCCAAAGAGTAGGAGCCATTACAAAGCAGGCATCTTCTTTTGTCAGATTGTCCAGTCTTGTCAGCTTATCATATATGTAAGATATGACCTCAGTATCGGTCTTTAGCATACAGTAATATCCGAACATCTCGAGCCACCGGACGTTCGTCCCGTAACTGGTAATTTCACCATTATGGACTACCGCCTTGTCGAGAAGAGTGAACGGATGTGCCCCTCCCCACCAGCCAGGGCTATTGGTGGGAAAGCGATTATGGGCAACCCATGTGTATCCCTTATAAGCTTCTATTCTGAAATAATCGGCAATATCCTCAGGATAACCAACGCCCTTGAATACACCCATATTTTTACCGGAAGACTGAACGAAGGCACCTTCCATTTTATTATTGATGGTCATCACAATCTCAACGATATAATCCTCTTCCGTCCGATCCTGACCTATGAACTCTTCGATGGGTTTCAGAAAGTACCTTTTAAAATAGGGTCCTTTCGCGATGCGGTCATTCGGATATACAGGTATCTGCTCGGATTGATAGATATTCGTTTTGGTTTTCAGGTAATCTTCAACGATAGTTATAATGGGACTGTTCCGGTCTCCATCGTACATAACGTGAAAGGCGTATTTGTCTTTATTCTCGGGATATAAACCATAGACGGCAAACCCGCCGCCGAGACCGTTCCCCCGTTCCCGCTGAATCCTTATAGCTTCCCTTATATGGCTTCCATCAATTAATTTACCGTCAGTATTTACTATTCCAACGATTCCACACATACCGCTACTCCTTAAGTTTATCTCTGTCTCCCATGCCCTTTATGACCTTCCAAGGCACGCTTTCTTATATCTGAGAGCCACAAAAAGTTTGAATAGAGTGTCCTGGCCTGGGTTATGAAATCATGTTCAATGGCTTCATAGTCTTTTAATATCTCATCGAGTTTGGAAGTGCCTTCG
>JAUXBI010000073.1 GCA_030619435.1 Syntrophaceae bacterium | reverse complement strand
TCGGAGGCATACTTCTATATCAACAGTATCATCGAGCTTCCCGTGGTCAACGGGATGAACGAGCAAAGGAAAGTGAGCGCCAGAGTGTACATGTCCGGCCACTACTGGGTGGATCACAGTGTGGATATGAAGGACGACGAAAACAAAATAGATGTCGGGTGGATATACGGCAATGTAGAATCCTACCAGTGGAAGCCCACGAAGGGCGATAATATCAACTACCCCGAGAAATCGCCACATCACTACTTCGACGCGGGTACCTCCCAGACATTCCATATCTGGGCAGGTTTACACGTCGATTGCAAGGGCTCCGAAGGTGGCGAAATCGGGCTGAGAATCTGGCCCCGGCATCTGTATCTGTTCTTCTGAGCCTGGAGCATCTGACTATCACTGAAACTGTGCGGTTCTTAAAATAGAAGCGACAGAAACAATTGATCGCACATAAGAGGGGGCAGGGTCTAAACCTTGTCCCCTCTTCTATGCTTGTTCAACTGCCGGGCGACTGAAATCGCCTTTATCCGCCAATTTAAGTCACTTGAAAATCTTGAACCGGGTCATTGAGGGGCTTCGGCTCACCGCAATGACGTCTTTTTCAACTTCTTACGACAACGCTAAAGTTGTTTTCTCCGAATTGCGCCGCATAATAAATGATTCTGTTGATTTATGAGGATTTTCGCACAAGATCAAGGCGCGCGAAAAAAATAACCGCAGGTATATAGTCGATATTCCGAGGATTATTTTTTGAGCATAACGCAGAGATTGGGCGAAAAGACCATTAATAAACAGAATCATAAATTTTCTTCACTTTCACAGCTTAATGATATAGACAACAGGGCGTATTTACGCGATACGCATAAAAAGTTTATCCATAAAAGGAGTCCGGTGTGAATATAGAGGAATTGCTCGATAAAGTCAGAACATCCGGGGATAATGCCCTGACGGAAAGTGAATCGAAACAGCTACTTGGGGCATACGGAGTGCCCGTCATAAGTGAAACGGTCGCCTTCAGTGAAGATGAAGCCGTGGAGGCCGCGCGAAAGACAGGATTCCCTGTAGTACTTAAGGGGCTCGGCGCCACGCTGCTGCATAAAACCGAGAGAGGGCTTGTGCATCTTAATCTCGCGGATGCGGAAGCTGTCAAGAACGCAGCTTTCCTGATCGCTCAGGGAGCCGGAGATGAGCTTGAAGGGTTGTTGGTACAACCTCAGGTTCAGGGAAAAAGGGAGTTTGTCGCCGGTTTGTCCCGGGATGAGCAATTCGGACCCGTGATTATGTTCGGTATCGGTGGTATTTTTACCGAGGCGCTCTCCGATGTAGCCTTTCGCATTGCCCCGCTGACCGAAACCGACGCGGCGGAAATGTTCGATGAAATCAGAGCGAAATCGCTCCTGGGAGAATTCAGGGGCGAGAAGGCGGCTAACCGGGACGAGCTTATAAAGACACTGATGGGACTGTCGCGGATAGGCATGGAGATTCCCGAAATCTCGGAAATAGATATCAACCCCCTCGTAATTACATCCGGTGGTGATGTCGTAGCCGTCGACGCACTGGTCGTACCGAGGGAAAAACAGGCCGAAGAAAAATCTCGCCCGGCCGTAGCCCCCACCGCTATACGCGCATTATTCTATCCGAAGTCCATTGCCTTTATCGGCGCGTCAGGGGCCATAGGAAAATGGGGGCATATGCTTGTAGTGAATACGATAAGCGGCGGCTACAAGGGTGAAATATACCTGGTGAATCCTAAGGGAGGAACTATAGCCGATCGTCATGTCTATAAATCCGTTACCGAAATTCCGGGTAATGTTGATCTGGGAGTCGTTACAATACCGGCGAAAATGGTGCTGGATCTGATTCCTCAGTTCAAGGAGAAAGGCATCAGGAATATGCTTCTCATCACCTCTGGATTCAGCGAGACAGGAAAGGAAGGAAAGGCCCTGGAACAGGAGCTCGTCATGGAGGCAAGAAAAGCGGGTATAGTTATCCTTGGTCCCAATACCATGGGTATCTGCAACCCGCATAGAGATTTTTTCTGCATCGGCACTTCCGTGAACCCCACGGCAGGTTCAACGGCCATCGTTTCCCAGTCTGGAAATCTGGGTGTCCAGCTCCTCGCCTTTGCGGAAGAACAGGCCATCGGAATCAGGGGGTTCTGCGGATCCGGGAATGAAGCTATGATTACGGTTGAAGACTTCATTGACGGCTTTGAGATCGATTCCCTCACAAAGATTATTGTCCTCTACATCGAAAGCGTTAAAGACGGTCGCCGATTCTTTGAAGGTGCCAGAAAGACAGGAAAAAAGAAACCTATTGTACTGCTGAAGGGGGGACAAAGCGGGGCTGGAAATCGCGCCGCGTCGAGTCATACAGGGGCATTATCCTCCGACTCTCGTGTATTTGATGCCATGTGCAAACAGGCTGGCATAGTAAAGGTGGAACGATCAATGGAGCTTCTCGATCTTGCCGCCGCGTTTTCTTCCCTGCCTCTGCCGAAGGGAAACCGCATAGCCATTGTTACCCTTGGTGGCGGGTGGGGAGTCATAACCGCTGATATGTGCGCACGGGAAGGGCTCGATGTGCCTGATCTGCCGGATGACATACTGGAGCGTATGAACAAAATCCTTCCGCCCTACTGGAGCAGGTCCAATCCGGCAGATATTGTGGGGGAAAGCGATAATACCATACCGTTAACATTGATGGAGGAATTTCTGAAGTGGGATGGCTGCGATGCTGTTATAAATCTTGGCATACTGGGATTAAGGATATTCACGAAGCACCTGTTCGAATCAGTTCGTCAAGCAGACCCCGGCTATTCCGATGAGTTCCTGAATGACGGGGCGAAGCTCATCGATAGCCTCGAAAAGGAATATATCGTTCGTGTGGCGCACATGATGGAAAAATATGGAAAGCCCATACTGGGTGTAAGCCTGCTCGAGGATGAAAAGCATCATACCGTATATAATGTTGAAAACTGTGCCTTCAAAAGTGTATTCTACCCGAACCCGGAAAGGGCGGTAAAGGCTCTGTCCAAGATGTACGAATATTACCGATTTCTGAACAGGTAATTGAAATGAGACGGAATTCTGTTCCCGGGCAACCGAAGTTGCCCCCCAACTACCAATTTAAGTATGAGCACCGGAGGGTCTAACCTCTTTTGCTGTTAATACAAATTAGGGGTGACATATTCATATTGCATTAACAAACGCTCTCTTTTGTCTTGACTATGGAAAGAGGCTATATGAAAATACGATCAATATCATGAAAAGACACGACCCTGATTTTATAGAACCCCTTAAGTTGGTGGTATAAAAAAATATGTTATTACAAAATTCTTAAAATAAAAGAGAAGGAGGATATATGAAGATCTATCAGAATTTGATTAAAATGATCGAAGACCATGCAGATGAGATAACCAAGGATTTAGTAAAAGAGTTTCGTAAAAGGGAAGAGACTTGGCACTATCGGAATTTTTCAGAGGAGATAGTATATGAGCGTGTTCATCAGATCCTTTATCATGTTTATCAAAAACTTGGGAGCTGGCTGAATCAGAATATGGCGAAAGACGTTATCTTTGCTTATTACACAGAACTTGGCAAAGAAAGGTTCAAAGAAGGCATTCCCCTGCAAGAAGTTGTGATGGTGCTGCTTCTGGTAAAGAGAAAATTGTGGAAATATATGATCGCAAACCGGTTGCTTGATACTGGCTACGGCCTGAATCAGCTGATGGAAATGAACTACTATATAAGCGTATTTTTTGATAGAATCGTACACTCTGTTATAATCGGGTATCAAGAAGAAATGGGGAGGTCCATTGACAAATTAGTTGAAAATGAGCACCTTTCAAAGGTCTTCAAGATCAGCGGGAAGTAGTGTGTAGATACATTAAAGGTAAACTACCGCCGCCTCTGCCGGTGGCTTTACAAAGGTAAGCCTTCTGACAGTGTGTTCCGTCTCATCCTAAAGGTACTCCCATTTATTTGATATTTTGCTTAATAACAATGTTGTTTCACTAATGGCGTGGGGTCTTCGACCTCACGCCCCACCACTAACAATATTTGTGGTTTTGACAGATCAATAAACAGACTCCATAAAGTCGATCACCAGGTTCATTGTAGACTCCATAAAAACTACTGAAAACAATAGCAGCTTCTTTGTATTTTAAGCTATCTGCGTTCATCTGTGTAAATCTTCGACTGAATAGTCCCCTGGTTTTTTGAATCATCCGGTTTTTTCAAAATAATCCTGCAATCAGCCACTGTGGCGCCCTTTCCTTCTTCATGAACCAGAAGGGGATTGATATCCATCTCGCTTATTTCCGGATGATTTACTGCCATATCTGACAGGCTGACCATCGACTTTTCAAGAATCTCGATATCCGCCTTTGGTCTTCCTCTGAACCCCTGCAAAAGTTTGTATCCCTTGATACTGCTAATCATTCTGCGGGATTCGTTTCTGCCGACAGGAGCAAGACGGAATGCAACGTCTTTGAAAACCTCAACAAATATTCCTCCAAGACCAAACATCAACAAAGGACCGAATACTGGCTTACGACTCATGCCAAGTATCACCTCTTCTCCCGACATGGCCATTTTTTGAATCAAGACACCCTGAATCTCAGCATTAGGATCGTATTTCGCAGCCTTTTTAATAATTTCTTTAAAACCTTTTTTTACATCTTCACGGGTTTCAAGCCCCAATATAACCCCGCCTGCATCTGTTTTATGAAGAATTTGTGGTGATACAATTTTCATAACCACTGGAAATTTCATATTCTCTGCAATGTCCGCTGCTTCGTCTTCACTTTTTGCAAGAATAGTTGGCAACACATTAAACCCATAACATTTCAATAATTCCACTCCATCAAGTTCGCCCAAATGGGTTTTGCCGTCTGCAAGACAGTTTGCTATAATGCCGGCAGCCCTATCTTTGTCGGACTCTAATTCATATTGCTCCAGATGTGATCTATTCAACCAACTGAAATATCTGTAAAGAGCTACGAAAGCTTTTGCCGCATTTTCAGGAAACTTGTAAACCGGGTAACCATACTTCTGAAGAAAATCAACCCCCTGGGAAACATCAACAATCCCCATAAAGCAAGATAAAATGGGCTTGTGAGTGTGCCTGGCAATTTCTACAATGGCCTCTGCCGTGCCAAGAGCATTGGTCATGGATTGAGGCGTAAGTATTACAAGGACTCCATCTACCCCATCATCGCTTATTACAGCGCCCAGCGCATCCTTATAACGATCCGGGGCTGCATCTCCGATAACATCCACCGGATTATTAAGGTTGGCGGCAGAAGGAAGATGGCTTGCAAGCTCGTCAATTGTCTCTTTCTTGAATTTAGCAAGCCTCAGGCCTGATGATGTCGTGATATCTGTTGCTAAAATTCCAGGTCCGCCAGCATTTGTAACAATAGCTACCCGGTTTCCGCGCGGCACTTTCCTTTTTAATTTTCCCAGCGCGCTTTCGCTTTTGAAAGCAAAGGCGTTTGCAAAATCAAAAAGCTCATCAATTGTATCTACTCGAATTATCCCTGCCTGCTGAAAAATAGCATTATATATTGCCTCGGAACCTGACAGTGAGCCTGTGTGAGACGCCGCTGCCTGGGCTCCTTCGCTCGTTCTTCCCGATTTTATTACAAGTATCGGAGTAGGCCTGTTTCCAGATGTAATCTTCTTAACAACATCTATAAACTCTCGTCCCTTCCGGAGTTCTTCCAGATAAATCATAATAACTCTTGTATCAATATCCTCGTGCAGATAACGCAACAAATCAAGTTCATCCACATCAGCCTTGTTGCCGATGGAAATAAACTTTGAAAAACCAAAATTCCTGTCCGCCGCAAAATCGAGGACCGCTGTGCACAAAGCCCCGCTCTGGGAAATGAATGAAATATCGCCGCTTGCCGGCATACGAACAGAAAAACTGGCATTAAGGCTTACTGAAGGAATCGGATTGATAACGCCAAGACAGTTTGGACCAACCAAACGCACCCCTGCCTTCTTGCAAATGGCTGCTATCCTGTTTTCCATCTCAAGCCCTTCTTTCCCAACTTCTCGAAAACCCGCAGAGACAACTACAATCCCCTTTACTTTTTTCTTGGCAGCTTCTTCAACCGCTTTTATGGCAAGCTTGGGAGAAAGAATTATTATTGCAAGATCAACATCCTCTGGCACATCCATAATTGACGGATATGCCCTTACACTTAAAATAGCTTTTGCATTGGGATTAACAGGATATAAAATTCCTTTATAATTTCCCTTTAGAATATTGGCAAAAATATCATGCCCGACCTTTCCGGGCTTCTCGGAAGCTCCTATAACCGCAACCGATTGCGGGGAGAAAATTGCATCAAGATTTTGCATATTTGTTCTCCTTTCTACGAAGTCATCAATTTTTAGAACTGGTTCGAATTCTCAAAGCTTCATAATAAACCTTGTTCTTGAGAATAGTATATTGCTGTGACATCTCTTTTGCAAGCTCAGAAAGCCTTATATTAATAGCAACAACATCTCTTAATAACAACAACATCTCGTAGAAAGTTTTGTTATCCCTATGCGCCAGCATTATAGGAAGGGAAAATTTAACTTCTTACAAACGCATTAAGATTGGTCTATTAATTTTCAAGGATAAATCGAATTCTTTCTTTTAAAATGTTTAAATCATCTTCATTTTTTGTGAGGAATTTGTAAAGATCAAATTCAGAAATCTGTGGAAAACGAATTAAAAATATTGGGCATACACCCAGAATCATGGAAAGCCATACCCGTTCCTTCCACAATTCATCGGGTAAGATTGGTGGTATCGCGTCTCCGAAAAGCTTATGCATTTCCCTTGGAACCTCTCCGATATGGTGGGGCTCACTTTTTCCCGGTGTAACGGACATCTCTTCTATGGCATTAAGAGATTCAAGCAGTGATCCGCTCTCCGGTAATTTCTCCGCTACGGCAACCGGATCCAGTCCAAAACGGTGGCAACTTTCTGACAGCGGAAACACATCTTTCCCCCTTTTTTTTGCCAGTGCCAGAAACCCCAGATGATCTGAAAGAAATAGATTATCTTCGATTCTGGAATTCTTCCGGGGATCAAGCCATTTAAACTTTACAGAGCTCATACATGGAGAAGGACAGTGATAGCATGCCATATTCCGCCACTTTGCTTTTCTGATGATCCCCTTCAGATTCTCTTCGATTCCAATTTTATCCAACATAGAAGGAAATCCATCATTTTTATGTCCTTCATCCGCGGAAAGATTCCTTTCTATTGTTTCATTATGCTTAAGGTTGCCTTCGGCGAAGGGAAGTCCATCAGTTCCATTGAAGATAACCCCCTTAAGATTTTTTGAGGCCATCAAGAAGGCCAGACCAGCTTTATCCAGGCTGCCATTAAAACCTGTTGAAACAGAAGCACCCGGGGCTCCATTGTCAGCGGCGGGGCCCGTCAGGAGGATTGACCGGGGATGAGTCATTTCCTTCTTCAATGTCTGTAACGCCTCAGGGATATCAACCCCGATGAGATGTTCCGCAGATAAGATTCGTATGGCTCCCTTATCGATATGCAATATCCTGGGTGAGGAAGCAGCTCCCTTGATCACCAGGAAATCAATGCCTGAGAACTTCATCTCGGGGCCGGCACGCAGCATAAGAGGAACGTGGCAAAGACCCCCAAATCGTGGCGATAAAAATGTTGCAACCGCGAGGCATGAAGCGGGGGCAAAGCTGCCCGTCAGGGGGCCAACACCAATGATCAGAGGAGTATCATCTTCATATTGTTTGAAAAGATCTTCATTTACTGCTGCTCCGCCGATCTTTTCCGCAACAATCTGCTCGTCCAGAGGAATTACCTCTGAAGATAATTGAGTGAGGTCGACTATTCCAACCTTCATGTTGTAGAAATTGTCGAATAGTTTCATAATTCAATATTTCCAGGTACCGCCTTCTGCCATCTGAATCTTATCTTTGCCGCAC
>JAUXBI010000151.1 GCA_030619435.1 Syntrophaceae bacterium | reverse complement strand
TCTACGACTTCCGCAGCTTTCCCGAACAGTACAAAGCGGACAACTCATTTGCTACAAAACCGGACAGTTCTATTTGTTGACAACAGGTGGGGCGGCTGTATTGTTGCGTACAACAGTTCCAGCTGCGAACAAAACTACACACCAGAAGCCGGATTTCCACATACAAACCCGATAAAGTACATATGCCGATTCGTAAGAATTCCAAGGTGTTATGCAATGTCGCTGCTTTTGGCACGGATGGTGCTTACAATTAAGAACACACAGTGGTGTGTCTGGTCGATACGAAACCCCAATCCGACAATCGAAAATAGAATACTGCGAAGCTTCAAGGAGAACGAAACGTGGATTACAATCTTACCGATAATCAGAAAATGTACATAGAGACGGTTCAGAAATTTGTTAAGAACGAAATTACACTAACCGTTATGGAACGTGAGGCAACCCATGAGTTCCCCTTCGATATAATCAAAAAGGCATGGGAAATTGGTGTGTTGAATCTTTCTATTCCCGAATCAGTGAAGGGATATGAAGTGGACGATATCTCTGCGGCTCTAATTATAAGAGAGTTGTCCTATGGTGATACAGGTATTTCTACGTCAGCCATGTGTAATGACCTGGCGAACGTTGTAATCGCACAGCATGGAACAGAGGAGCAAAAAAAAGCATTTCTGCTTCCCTTTGTCGAAGCTCCTCTTATTTCATCTTTCTGTCTGACTGAACCGGGTGCAGGCTCTGATAATCTGGCCATGACTGCATTTATTAGAAAAAGAGATGATGGAAAGTATATTTTGAACGGAGAAAAATCTTTCATTACCAATGCTTCATACGCCTCTCAGTTTACCGTGTTCTGCAAGGTTGGAAAACCGGGCAGCCTTTTAATGGCATGTGTCGTTATCCCATACGATTCAATTCGTAATGGGGAAGTGGTCACTCAGCCTTCCGGCGCAAGAGAGATTACCCTTTCCACAGGGGGTACGGTAATAACAGGAAAACCGGAAGATAAACTTGGACAGTGCCTCTCGAATACGGCAACGGTCAAGTTCGAGGATGTTGTTATCGAAGATAATCAGATTATCGGCAACAGGAGGCTCGGCTTTCGGTATATAATCGAGGTTCTCGATTATGCGCGACCCATGATTGCGGCCATCGGAGTCGGTCTTGCCAGAAGAGCTCTGGATCTGACACTGGAATATACAAAGGAACGCAAGCAGTTCGGACAAAGGATCTGCGATATACCTGTAGCGAGAGACATGCTGGTCAACATGTGGAAAAAAGTAGAGCTGGCCGAGTTGGCCCTGATGAAGGCTGCATTCAAGGTCCTGGAACAGGACGAAGACAGGGGTATGTATGCTTCCATGGCGAAGAATGTTGCAGCGGAAGCAGCCCTTTACTGTTCCAAAGAGGGGTTACACCTTCACGGTGGCTACGGCTTCATGTCGGAATATGAGATATCCAAACTGGCGCGAGATGCTCATATCGTCGATATATATGAAGGAACAAGAGAGATTCAGGATATGATTATAGGAAGGGAACTGGTGTAATTATGCTATACCTTCATGGATTGGGCCATTTTCACCCGGAAAATGTTATCACAAATCGGTTTCTGAGTGAACTGGACATAGGAAGCAATGAGGAATGGATCATGGAACGCGTGGGTGTTCGTACCCGCCGCACAAGCCTCCCTCTGGATTACATAAAAACGACAAAAAATAAAGACCCTCGAGCGGCTTCCGATGCAAGTATGTACACTAACGCGCAGATGGGGGCCTCTGCAGCGCGCATGGCGCTGGAGCGGGCCGGACTGAAGCCTGAAGATATAGGCATGGTAATATCCGGAAGTTCGACACCGGATCATGTGACACCGGCCGAGGCCGCCACCGTGGCGGCAGAGCTTGGGATAGATGTTCTCTGTTTTGATCTTAATTCCGCGTGTTCAACTTTTGGGATGCAGCTCAAGTTTCTGTCCGACATGAAACCGGAGGCGCTTCCGGCTTATGTCCTGGTTGTCAATCCGGAGAGTTTTACTCGCTCGGTTGACTATTCTGACAGGAAGGTGGCCCCGTTATTTGGTGATGGAAGCAGTGCCGCCGTTGTGTCCGCTTCTGTTCCTTCAAAAATGGTATTTGAGGCGTTCTTTTGTGATTCAAATCCCCTGTCATGGGACAAGGTGCGTATTCCCCACATGGCCCATTTCGGACAAAACGGAAGAGCCGTTCAGGGTTTTGCTATACGCAAGACCACTGAATCGCTCAGGAAATTGCAGGAAATTTACCCTATAAACTCCGGCAGATTCAAGTTTGTAGGACATCAGGCAAACTACGGAATGCTGAAGACTGTATGTGAAAGATGCGGCTTATCTGAAGACGATCACTGGCACAATGTTGTAAATTACGGCAATACGGGAGGTTCAAGTGCTCCCTGTGTCCTGAGTCAGCATTGGGACAGATTCCGTCCAGGAAACCACATAGCATTAGTCATGGTTGGCTCAGGACTTACCTGGGGTCGTACGATGCTGAAGGTTCTGGAATAAAAATTCGATCTTCAAGTTAGAAACCGGATGTGGAGAAATAGTGAAATACTCTGAGTTTATAAAAAAAGAAAGCTTTGAACTGGAAGACCTGATTGCTTTTGCTTACGGACGACTGGTTGCTGATCCGCCTGAGGATTTCGATGCACGACTACCCGCCCCCCCCTTCCTTATGGCGGATCGCATACTTTCGATAGAGAATGACGGAAGGAAGGGATCTATTATTGCCGAGCAGGATATAAGGATGGACGCTTGGTATTTTCAGTGCCATATGCCGGGAGATCCTGTACAGCCGGGTTGTCTTTGCGTGGATGCGATCTGGCAATTGCTCGGTTTTTACTGTAGCTGGAGTGGAGGATTGGGTGGTGGCAGAGCGCTCGGTTGCGAGGAAATTGACTTCAACGGACAGATACGGCCATATAATCAAAAAGTTCGTTATGAAATTGACGTAAGGCGTTTTTCTCATCTTAAAGCTTCAGGTTCAAGTATTGTCATCGGAAATGGCAGAGTATTTGTGGATGACGAATTGATAATGACTATCAAAAATGCCCGCACTGGAATTTTCAAGGGGATTGTCTATCCGGATTATCCGAAAATGTCACCCAATTCCAGGGGAGGAATCATAAAGAGAGACATATGAATAGGCCAAAATTAGAGATTAAAGATTCAGAATTGAAACCCGTTGCAATTGTAACCGGCGGCGGAACCGGGATAGGAGCGGCTTGTTGTCTGGCTCTTGCCGGCGAAGGTTTCAAGGTAGGTATTCATTATCGGAAAAGTGAAGATCAGGCAAAGGACGTTCTCTCTCGAATAGACGATGGATTTCTTCTGAAAGCCGATCTTGCCGATGTGGATGAAGTAGAAGAAATGTCAAAATCCATCAAGAGCATGGCTGGTCGTGTGGACGTATTGGTCAACAATGCCGGAATATCCATTAACAGCGATATCAACACGATGAAGATAGGCGACTTCGACGCACAGCGGTCGATGCTTCGCGGTACCTGGTACCTGACCAAGCGGATATTACGTCTTTTCATGCTTCGCGGCGGCAGTGGAAGAATTATCAATATCTCCAGTGTAGTAGGGCATACCGGGAATGGCGGCCAGATTCCATACACTATGGAAAAAGCAGCACTTGATGCCTTTACCAAATCTCTGGCCAAAGAATTATGGGGACGAAATATTCTCATCAATTCCGTGGCGCCCGGGTTTATTGATACGGCCATGACGGAGATCCTTCCTGATGACGTAAGGAACAAGATTCTTGAAAATATTCCCTTGGGGCGGATGGGTCAGCCTGAAGAAGTGGCCGATGTCGTGACCTTTCTTGCCAGCCGGGGCAGGTATATTACCGGAACGGTTATTCATGTTAACGGGGGGCTGTATGGGGGTTGATGCAAACATGGTGCAAAACATCCTTTCGCTGGTTCCTCAACAGCGACCGTTCCGTTTTATTGATGACATACTGGAGATGGATGAGGGTCATATTGTTGGAACATACCGTTTTCGGGATGACGAATACTTCTATAAAGGACATTTCCCGGGGCAGCCGGTTACACCCGGGGTAATCCTGATCGAAACGATGGCCCAGACCGGTGTTGTGGCCTTTGGTCTCTATCTGCTTATGAAACAGGGCCTGTCGAACGAGCAGATTAAACAGCTGGTCACACTGTTTGCAATGGTTGATGATTGTGAATTCAACGGCATCGTCAGTCCGGGAGAAAGGGTTATCATTAAAGGCGAAAAAGTTTATCTTCGCAGAGGAAATCTAAAAACGAAGACTATTATGGAAAGAGAAAACGGAGAAACAGTTTGTTACGGAGTTCTCACTGGTAGAGGAGTTGAACTTAATGAAAAAAAATAGAGTAGTTATAACAGGAATGGGCGTTGTGGCGCCGAACGGACACGGGCTGAACGATTT
>JAUXBI010000022.1 GCA_030619435.1 Syntrophaceae bacterium | reverse complement strand
CTGACATAACCTATGGAATACACCGAGGTTATAATCCACAAGAAAGAAGCCAGAACACCAAAAAACATACCAAGTGAATCAATCCTGAATTGAAGAGCGATCCCCGGTGTCAATGATATAATGGTATATTCTATTACGTTTCCCTTCAGGATAAGGGGAACCATCGAGATAACAATGGCGAACTTGAGAATCGAAGCAAGGAGAGTCCAAAACTCCCGCAGGTTCCTGTTTCTCTCACCTGTAAAGATTATCAGCACCGCCGCTGCAAGAGTAACCAAGACAGCCAAAAGTGGTTTTATTGAAACAATCACACCCATAGGGTCATCCCTTTGTCAAATCTTCAAAAACATGCCGGAACAGCAAACTGGATTACGGTAGAAATAATCCTGCCACTCACTAACCCAAGCAAAACCACTCCTGCCGTAACGCTGATTATTGGTATAAGCATGCTTAAAGGCGCTTCTTCGCTGGTAACAACCAACGATTCTCCCCCGCTGTCATGCTCGTTTCTCGGCTCGATGTATGCGTACTCAATAACCCTGAAGAACAGTATCGCATTCAAAAGACTACTCAGCATCAATACACCGGCCAGAACCCACTGACTTGCATCAATTGCGCCGAGGATAAGATACCATTTGCTGAAAAACCCACAGGTCGGTGGAATTCCCACGACTGAAAGCCCGACTATGACAAACGCTGCCATGGTAAATGGCATCTTTCTGTGAAGATTTCTGAATTGAGAAATCTCTCTCGTACCACACCGGTACACAATGGCGCCGACAATCATGAAAAGGGCAACCATCATAAAGGCATCATTCAGTATGTGAAGGATAGTCCCGGTAAGTCCGTTTTTGTTGGCAAGCCCAATCCCCAGTACCAGGTAACCCACCTCGCTTATCAGAATATAGACAAGCATCTTTTTTAAATCGGTCTGGGCTAGGGCCATCAGTGCGCCATAAAGTATAGCTGCCGCGGCTATCCATGAAAGGGTAGTCGTAATAGGGAATACCTCAATCGAAAAGTATGGCCTGAAGACGGTAAACATAATCCTGATCATTACATATGCGGCAACTTTGGTCATCAGCGGGGCAAGAAGCGCGCTCACAGATGATGGCGCCTTTTCATATGCATCGGGGAGCCAGCCATGCAACGGGAATAAGGCCATCTTTATGGCCACGCCGACTATGAGGAACGTAAAGGCAACCAGGACTACCCTGCTACCATAGAGATCAGGTAAGAGGCTGGCCAGATCAGCCATATTAAGTGAACCGGTTGCCATATAAAGGTAACCAACTCCCAGCAGATAGAAAGAGGCCCCGATAGTCCCCATAATCACGTATCTGAAACTGGCCATGGGAGCCCCCTCCTCCCCCACAGCTATTAAAGCATATCCGGCCAGTGACGCTATCTCCAGGAACACAAAGAGATTGAACAGGTCCCCTGTAACTACGATACCGAGAAATCCGGTGATCTGCAGAAGGAAGATAGTGTAGAAATAGGTGATCTTTTCAGGCAGCTCCTGCTCCACGCTTTTTTTGGAATAGACAGCCACAGTCAAACTTATAAAGGAAACAATTACAAGAACGAAGGCGCTGAGATAATCAACAACATATTCTATCCCCCATGGCGGCAGCCAGCCTCCCAGATGGTAGTGAATGACCCCCGTATTAATCACTGTCAACAGCGTAATAACGGAACAGAAGGTCGAGAGGGTAAGGGCCAGAATTATCCATGGATAGCATAACTCTTTTTTTCCCCACCCGATAAGGGGTGTAATAAAAGCGAATATTAAAGGGATGACCACTATCAGGACAGGTGCCTGTTCTATCATTTAATAGCCTTTAGAATCTCATCTTCTTCAAGAGTATTGTATTTCAGGTAGATCATTATGACTATGGCAATAGCAACCCCGAGTGTAGAAACCATAACAACAATAGCCGTAAGCATAAGCACATGCGGTAGTGGATTTATATAAGAAGAAGCCTGTATGACTTGCCCGGCATGTCCGTGAGCATGTTCCAGGATCGGCAAGGTGCCCCCTTTTTTACAGCCGATAGAGACATAGAAGAGAATGACTGCCGTCTGGAAGATGTTCATGCCGATAATCTTTTTTATCAGATTTCTCTTGCCGATCATGGCATAGAACCCGATCATCATCAGAATAATATATATCCAGTAATTGTACTTGCTAACGATAAAATCAATCATGACCATTGCGCCTTTTTCTCAACAGCAGAATACATGCCATTCCTGCCGTGAAGATTACCACTGTTTCGCCAAGGGTATCATAAGCCCTGTAGTCGGCCAGCACAGAGGTTACCATATTGGGCGTGGCCGTTTCTTCCAACGTTTTTGTGATATACCGTGGTGAGACATGGAGGCTTGCAGGCGAGCCCGGGTTACCCCAACCGGGCATGTCCATAGTCCCGTAAATAAGAATAGCTCCGGTAATTACCACAACAATCAGGTTCAATATTCTCAATCCCTTGACCTCCTGGTGGTTCTGTATACCGCGGCAATTAAGAGGACAGTTCCTATGCCAGCGCTAACGGATGCCTCTGTAAATGCGACGTCCACAGCGCCCATCTCCGCCCACATCAAACACATAAAGAAACTGTAAGCCCCAAGGATCATAACCGCACTCAGAAGATCCTTTACGGTAATCGCAGCTATAGCGCATATCACAACGAAAATAAGGATAACAAAGTCAAATGCTGGAATCATTTTCCTTTTCCCCTTTCATCCAGGGCTGAACACCAACTCTCAGAGCTGCCTTGGAGATTGCGTGGGTGGCGGTGGGCTGGGCCAGGGCCATGAACACCGCTATAAAAACTATCTTCAGGGCGGTCAGGGAAAACCCCTCATAGATGGCAAGACCAATAAGACACAGGAGAACGGCCAGTGTGTCACCTTTACCGGTCGCATGAAGTCTGGTAAAAAAATCGGGGAAGCGCAGTATCCCAATGGTTGCCGTGGTAAAAAAGAAGATGCCGCCCAGTATAAAAATTGTCGATAATATAACTGCTGCGCTCGTCATAATTCTTTCTCCATCTCCAGGAACTTGGACGCAGCCAGGACGCCTATAAAGTTAAGTAAGGCGTAGACAAGGCTGATATCCACAAACATCTCCACTCTGCCATAGACAAACCCCATAATAAGCAATATAATCAGTGTCTTGGTGCCAATAGCCGAAATGGCTGCTATCCTGTTAAAGACACCCGGACCAAAGACAACGCGGTAAAGGACAAAGAAGACAAGAATACACAGCCCCAAACCTATAACGAGAAAAAAAGTGCTCATCGTAAATCCTCATATCAGAAAATCATTCTTTCTCATCTTCCGGCGGTTTTCCCCCTGATGAGATGTCAAAAAATATTGAAAACATGATGGCCATTACTGTAAACCCTACACCGATCTCAATACCTAAAATGCCCAGCGCTCGTGCCTCAGCCGGAGCCACATGCAGTATTCCCGACAACTTGCCATAATCAAGATAGTTTCCAAGGAGAAGGAGACATATAACCCCAATTCCTGAATAGATGAGGACACCCAGGCTGCTAAATACTGTCACACTCTTCTCCGATATGTGCCTTCTTGTCTCCTTCGGTCCATACGTTATGAGTAACAGCACCAGACTTGCCCCCAGAATGACGCCCCCCTGAAAACCTCCACCGGGGCTATAATGGCCATGCGCAATCACATAAAGGGCAAAAAGCTGAATAAACGGCACAAGTACCCTCGAAACTGTCCTGATAATTATATCCTCACTGGAGCGTATCATTTCTACACCCACTTCCTCAGTTCCACGTATATTCTTGCGACATCCAGCGCATCCTGTATATAGATATGGTCCGCTTCCATAAATATATGAGCAACTCTGTCTTCCATCTCTCCTGCATGGAGATCATCGGCAACCCTTTTATCCAGGGCATGCACGAAGAACTCGCCATCCTTGATATCCATTGTGATTGTTCTCGGTGTAAGCGTAATGGAATTTGCCAGCGTTACCCAGGATATATCACTCTCCAGCTTAGTCCTGAACCGAAGAACATGAGGATCTATCGGCATCTTCGGCGACAGGGCCAGGCAGGCGACATATATATTGGCCCGTATTATTTGATAGATAAGCCAGGGTATATATATAATAAATCTCCGGACTATTACCATAGTGTCTCCCACACGCACGTTGGCGAAGAGTAGATCATGTGTCAAGTGGGCAACAACAATGGAGCAGATCACACCAATGGTAAGATGAAACATGTCAAACTTCCCCGACAATAAAATCCAGAATACAAACAGGAGAGAAAAGGTGACAATAAAATTCTGGAAGCCGGATTTCGTTTCCTGCACGCCTTGGAAGATGGTCTGTATTTTTTGTTTTTCCATCTGCCGCGTTTCGGATGTTACTCCAACCGTAGAGTCTAACAACCCCTTAGCCTGTTCCCTGGCATCTTCCAGAATGCGGGCAGAATCCAGCAACCCCTTAGCCTGTTCCCTGGCATCTTCCAGAATGCGGGCAGAATCCAGCAATCCCTTTGCCTGATTCCTGGCATCTTCCAAAATGCGAAACGAGTCATCCGTCGCCTGTATCAAGAGTGTTACTTCCACAGATCAGATCCTTTTTTATGGCACAACCAGCACCGGCACTGCCGCTTCTTCAGCGACACTGCAGGATAAATTTCTCCTGAACATCTCTTTAAAAAATGACTTCTTCGGAGAAGCCCCGATGACAATAAGGGTTGCTCTGTAATCCTCAGAGGCCGTTATTATCTCTTCCACGATCCTGCCGGCATAAATATGTGACTCAGCGTCTATCTTTTTATCCAAACACATCTTGCGTGTTTGGACAAGCTCCTGTTTCAACTTCCGGATATCTTTTACAGTCAACTTCCCGTTTATGACATTTACAATATCGAGTCTCTTAATTATCACGCTGAAATCCAGCAGGCGGGTTAGAGCCTTCTCTGATGCCGGAGACCAATTCGTAGGAAAAATAATATGTTCAAATAACTCTTCGTCACGCGTTGACGTATCATTAAGAACCAGAACAGGTACAGAAGATCTCTTAATCAAACCCCTGATGAGGGAACCGCGAGAGGGATTGTGTATCTTTCTGTCGAGATTGACGACAACAAGTGACACATCTTCCTTCCCGGCCACACTCAAAATACGCGGCAGAGAGAGAGCTTCTTCCACCAGTATTCTATACTTAATCCCAAGGCCGGACAGATTTTCAAGCCATCCATCAGAGGGGGCGGTTTGTAAAAACACTATCTCTTCAAGCCCGATATGGCGTAAACCCAATATATTCTCTATCAGGTTAAAGGATAAAGCCTGGTCTTCAAGGTTAGTTGCGTAAAGTAATTTCATCTTCTTCAGTTGCCGGCCGGTTCAATTTGTGCTGGAATCAATAAGAAAGGCACAGGTTTTACTCAATTATCAATTCTTTTATAGTCTCTGCTAATTTTTCAGGTTCAACTGGTTTTTCTATATATGCCTCAGGCTCTGGTACAGGCTGGCCACCAAACTCTGTCAAGGCCTCATGGGAACGGAGAAATGTCCTCCTGGCTATTCCGGATAGAACAATAACAGGAATCTTCTTCAAGGATTCATCACCTTTTAATTCCCGGTATATCTTGATGCCACTCTGTTTAGGCATTAAAAGATCCAGGATTATAAGATCCGGGCTTTCTTCTACAGTCTTAGCTATACCCTCTTCTCCGTTTTTGGCTATCAAAGGAGTGTAGCCATTTTCTTCCAGAACGGTTACAACAAAAGTAATAATATCAGGATCATCATCAACGATAAGCACTCTCTTACCCATAATAGATCCTCCCGGGGATCATTTATTCACAAGAAAAATTTGGCGCACTTGTAATTTTTCAATGAGTTGCCTTGCTGTAAGGAAGACGGATGATAAAGGCAGATCCCTTTCCCAGCTGTGAGGTAATGTCTATTGTTCCCCCATGTTCCTCTACAAGCTTGTGGGTAACGAGCAGACCAAGACCGGTACCTTTCCCGCCTTTAGTGCTAAAGAAAGAGGTAAAAAGATTTTTTCTGATCTCTTCACTCATACCACAACCATTATCAATAACCTCAAATTTCAGCATGTCATCACCTTCAAGAGCGGTATTTACGCGAACCTGCCATTCTTTGTCCACACTCAGGTCGGAAATACATGCATCGACAGCATTAGAAACCAGGTTAAGAAGCACGCGATGAACAGCATCCGCCCCCATATTCACTTCGCCAATGGACGGGGCTAATTCTTTTATTATCTCAATCTCGTTCTGACTTGCCCTTGCCTCCATCAGCTCACATACATCGTCAGCGATCTCATTGGGAAAACAATTTCGCAATTCAGGCCCGCGCTCCCTGGAGTAGGTGAGTAAATCCAGTACCAGCTCGGATACACGCCCGACATTCCTTTCCACCATGGCCCATCCCGTTTTTAGCTTATCGATATCATTTTTGTCAAGACCAACATTTACTACATAGCTTCCCCCCTTGAGGCCACTTAATATATTCTTGATATAATGAGCCAACCCGGTCACGGTCTGACCGATAGCGGCCAATCTCTCAGCCTTTATTAATTCCTGCTGCAGATGCTTAATCTCCCTGAGATCCCGAAAAAAACCGACGCTGCCGACAACCATATTTTTCTCATAGAGAAGAGCTCCGGAAAACCTTGTCGGCAGACTCTTGCCATCTTTTGCCGTAATCATGACCTCTTTCCAGTCCGTACCCTTTACAATTTTCCCCTGCTTCAATCCCTGCTGAAACTCTCCTGCCAGTTCCGGGGGGTAAAGATCATAGATATTCATTTTTCTTATAACTTCACGCCTGAAGTAGCCGAATATTTTCTCTGCCCCAGGATTAAAAATGATTACTTCCCCTTTTTTGTCCGTTGCTACTATTCCATCATTGGAACTGGTAATCAGTTTATCCTGAAATTCGGACTTTCTTCTTACCTCTTCAGTAGCAATCCTGACCATGTTTTCCAGGGTTTCAGTATATTCCCTGAGTTTTTGCCTTATAAGCAGTCTCTCTTCGGCTCTCTTAAGAGTAATCGCCAGAACTTCGTCCGCGACAGGTTTGTTTATGAAATCGGAGGCGCCCAGCTGAAGGGCATCTATTGCCAAATGCATGTCTCCATGACCGGTAATAATGATCACCTCCGTATCGGGATCAAGATCTTTTATTCTCTTCAAGACCTCAATGCCATCCATGCCCGGCATCTTTATATCTGTAAGGACTATATCCGGAGACTCTCTCCGGAACACATCCAGGCCCTCTTCACCGCCATATGCAGTAACCACATCGTAGCCATCACTTTTCAGTGATACGGAGAGAACCCTGACAATTGCCTTCTCATCATCTATGAGTAAAAGTTTGGACATCTCAGCTGCCTTCGTTTATCTAATAATCGGAAATCTTAATTCAAAAGTGGTGCCCTTACCTGATTTACTTTTCACATTAATAGTACCACCGTAATCCTTAACGATTCCATAGCTGATACTCATGCCTAATCCGGTACCTTTCCCAACATCTTTGGTGGTAAAAAACGGTTCAAATATCTTGTCTATTATATCTCCGGGAATCCCCGCGCCGTTATCGGAAACTGTTACGATAACCTGGCCATCCTCAGAAAATGATCTTATCTTCAGGAATTTTTTCCACTCCTGATCCCCTTTTCTCCCCTCCTCATCAAGGGTATCCATGGCATTTGTTACCAGATTGATAAAAACCTGTTCCATCCTGTTATGGTCCGCCAGTATTGAAGGCAGCTTATCATCCAAATCCAGATCAAGCTCTATCTGGTGCACCTCCAACTGTTGACCCAATACCTTGAAAACATCGCGAATCGGTTTATTGATATTAAGTTTACCGCTTATAACTCCAGACTGCCGGGTAAAGTCCCTCATATGGCTTATGATTCCTGCAGCCCTCTGGACATTACTTTTGATCTCGTCCGCCATGGTGCTCAGTTCCAACCTGCTGATCTCTTTATTCTTCTTCAGCATCTTCAGAAAGAAATCGGCGCAGACCTGAATGACGTTCAAGGGCTGATTTATTTCATGGGCCATACCTGCGGCCATGGTTCCTAATGTGGCCATCTTGCCGGCCTGAATCAACTGGGCCTCCTTTTCCACATTTTCGGTGATATCGGTGGTAGTCGCAATCAGAAAATCTCTTTCCATAAATCTCACGGGACTGATATGGACATTGACGTAGAAATAGTCTCCGCCCTTTCTCTGATGGATCCTTTTCGGGTAAAAGTGTGACTGATTCAGAGAAACATGTTTCAGTTCCTCGACCAACTCCGGGTTTTTGTCGTATCCAAGATCCGGAAAAAGCATTGCAAGAAATTCATCCCTTGAATATCCGTAACAATCGAGGGCAGTCGCGTTAATATCCAGTATCTTGAAGGTCTTTATATCCATAATAAAAATCGGGTTTGGATCTGCATCGAACATGGCCCGATATCTTTCTTCAGATCTCCTTAATTCACGGTACGATTCTTCCAGTTCCTCTGTTTTTTCTTTTACCTTCAGCTCCAGACTCTGGCTGAACATCTTCGTCTGATGGTGGAGCCTGGCGTTTTCGATAGCAAGAGCAACGCGATTGCCGATCAGTTCAAAAAGATCTTTATCTTCACCAGAAAATCGGCGCGAGGTGTGGCTTGATATCTTGATCACGCCAAAGATCTCTTCATTTGAGACCAGAGGGAAACAGGCAACCGACTTCAGCCCTTCATTTAGTGCAAATCCCCTGTACGGCGTGTTTGCAATGGTTACATCCTCGAAAATAATAGTTTTGCCTTCTCTGACTGTTTTTCCTACAATACCATCCGGACCCACCCTGTTTCCTGTCTGATAAAAGCTTTCAGAATACCCGGAAGAATAGGCAACACGAAAATCGGAATTTTCTTCTTTCAGATAAATCCCGGCACTGTCAACATCCAGGTTGGCAATGATGTTATCCACTGCAATCCGGGAACTTTCCTCAATATCCAATGAGGTGTTCAACGCGCTGGAGATCGAGCACAGTGCTGAAAGCTGATGTATGTAGCTTTCAGATTCATGTTGTAATTGTTTTGATTGTGTAATGTCCCATATGGTTTCGATTGAACCTATAATATTCCCGTCAGACCCTTTAATAGGAGCGGCGGTAAAGAAGATCCATTTACCTGCTTCACCTTTGCCCGGGAAAAAGTCTTCTGCCTCGTATGCCCCTTCGATAAGAGGTGATTTCCGGCACTTATGTTTGTAGAGTTTCAGAATCTCTTCCTGCAGATCATTTATTATAAGATCAGCCATAGTCGGTCTGGGTTTTGGATAGAAGGCTATCCATTGTCTGTTAGTACCAACTACCTCTTCAGCCGGATGCCCTGTGAGGTTTTCCATAGCTTTGTTCCAGTGAGTACAGATATGTTCACTGTGCTCAACCAGGGTGGGTATTGTGCTCCCCTGTATTATCTGTGACAAGAAGGCCCTCTCCCTTTCCTCAAACTCCTTCGGCGTGGCATATAACCGCTTATCTTTCCCGGTTTTTAACATTATATTCACCTTGTGCATTGAGCAAGATTGCGAGAGAAAAATCCTCAAAACAATCTTTTCCGGACTTTTTCTAATTCCCTTCAAAAAACTATATTCAAAACAGATCGTTATGTAAAGTAGAATCATCTATATAGGATGATGTCTGTGTGTGGCCACGTACAGACAGATCAACCGGCTGGTCCCCAAACCCAGGCAAAACACCATATATTGTGCTCTGATTTTAAACAACACATCCTGTAGTGTTTTTTTCTTTACAAAGGTCTGCAACTCTGATAGATTTCCTCGTGTAAACAGGGCGGATTCCCATTTCCGTGGGAATGACAAAGTGGGTTCACGGGGATTAAATCCTCTAAAGATTAACTGGTGTCCACTACAGGACTTTGCCACATGAAACTGAAAAAACTGGAAATACTCGGATTCAAATCCTTCAAGGATAAGACTCCCATCGACCTTTCCCGTGACATCAACGCTATCGTAGGGCCTAATGGCTGCGGGAAGAGCAACATCGTGGACGCCATACGGTGGGTTATGGGTGAACAGCGTGTCACAATGCTCCGCGGGAAGAAGATGGAGGATGTCATATTCAACGGGAGCGACGACGCACCCGCGGTGGGCATGGCAGAGGTATCCATAACGCTGGAAAGCAATGGACACAGGGTACCGGAAAAATATTCCGGTTATAGGGAAATTACAGTCTCACGAAAGATATTCCGCGAAGGTGAAAGTGAATATTACATAAACAAGGTACCATGCCGTCTCCTTGACGTGAAGGAATTTTTCATGGATGCGGGCGTTGGCGCGAGAACTTACTCCATAGTGGAACAGGACAGGATAGCAAATCTCGTCGAGGCAAAACCGGAGGAAAGGCGGCAGTTCATCGAGGAAGCGGCTGGAATTATGAAATACAAGACAAGAAGGGACTCCGCTTCCCGCAAGATGGAATCAACAAAGCAGAACATAATTCGGCTCAACGACATCCTGAGAGAGGTACGCTCTCAGTTGAATTCCACATCAAGACAGGCAAAGAAGGCCGAGAGATACAGAGGGCTCAGGAAAACTATAAAGGAATATCAATTGGCCCTCTCGCTGCAAACATATTCGGAACTTACCTTGAAGACAACGGAGCTTGAGCGATCACGTGTCCCTCTGAATGAAAAAACGCTGGAGGCCCAGACGGAACTGAAGGCGCTGGAATCTGTTATAGAAAATATAAGAACGGGGCTCATAGAAAGCGAAGAGGCAATAGGTTCTCTTCAGGACGAATACTACGGCATAAAAAATGAGATAAACATAAGGGAACAAAAGATAGAATTTGCGAATGAGACCATCTCTCATCTATCAGATAAAAAGAAAAAGGATCTTGCTGAAATAGAATCTCTCAGAGAACGCGAAAAGATAACAGTTGAAGAAACAGTCCTCCTGAAAAAACAGACAGCCGAATCGGACGAGACAATCACAAGCACAGAAGATTCCATCGCCGGTGATCAAGAAGCCTCCGACATACTGAAAGCAGTTGAGATGAAGCTGAGCGAAGATCTGGAAATGGAAAAATCCCGGCATATCGACGCGATAACCGAGAACGCCAGATTGGGCAATCTCCTTTTATCTCTCACAAAAAACCTTGAAGACCTGAAGAGAACGGCGGAAAGGGAACGCGGGGAAATAGATGAGAATAATAAAAAGCTCAACACCTTAAAGGACAAGCTCGCCTCTGTAAAATCTGACCTGTCATCAGACATGGAAGGGATCGAAATTCTCAGAAGAAAGAAGAAATCCACGTCGGAAGATCTTGATACCACAAGAAATAATCTCAAGACAATAGATGTGCATATTGCAAAGGTCAGGGAAGAAACAGGGGAGAAGAGCTCGCGGCTCACATCCCTGAGGGATATTCAGGAAAGGCACGAATGGTGCGACGAAGGCACACGCCACATATTAGAAGCGGCGCGCGACCGTGTACTGGAGGGAAATATTCTCGGGCTGATAGCGGACTATATCGAAGTCCCAAAAAAATATGAAGCTGCAGTTGAGGCCGCCCTGGATGACAAACTCCAGTATATTATCGTCGGAAGTCAGAAAGATGGCATGCAGGCCATCGACTACCTGAAAAATCATTCTTCCGGGAGGGGAAGTTTTGTATCATTGGATAACGGCAAAAAAGCCCTCCCCTCTCTATCGGATTGCCCCGAAGGAGTTCTCAGACTCTGCGATCTTGTTTACACCACAGACAAGGAATTCGGAGACGTTGTCCACCACCTTCTGGAAGACATTCTGCTGGTCCCCGATCTGAATACCGCCACGCGCCTGTGGCAAAAAAACGGCTTCACGGGAACTTACGTTACGCCAGGAGGAGACATAATAAGGCCGGACGGAGTACTGACCGGAG
>JAUXBI010000239.1 GCA_030619435.1 Syntrophaceae bacterium | reverse complement strand
TCCACCATGATGTGCATCATGGCCATCGAGAATATTCTGATGAAGGACAGCAAGCGGGAAGAATATGACATATTGGATGTCGGCACGGGCACCGGTATACTTGCCATATGCGCCGCAAAGCTCGGCGCGCGCATGGTAACGGGCATAGATATAGATCCAAAAGCCGTTGAGATAGCAGGCAAAAATGTCGCTATAAACGGAGTGGAAGACCGAGTTGAGATTATCAATCGCGATATTGCCCTGTGCAGGGGCAGTTTCGATCTGATAGCTGCCAATCTGATATCGGGGGCACTTATAAAACTTCACTCACACCTGATATCTCTGACAAAGCCCGGTGGATATATCATAGCGTCGGGAATCACAAAGCAGGACGCGAAAGAGGTGGAGAAAATATTCTGCAACGGGGAAACTGTGCTGCATGAAACAAGAAGCGAAGATGAATGGGTCTGTTACACCTTTAAAAAAGTAGACAGGTAAAACAATACAGGCAGACGGAGAGGCGGAGATTGGCAATACCAAGAATTTATAACCCTCAGGAGCTCCATGAGGGAACATCTTCGGAATTAGACAGAGAATATTTTACCTACATAAAGGATGTCCTGCGGCTCAAGAGAGGGGATAAACTGATACTCTTCGACGGTATGGGTCACGAATACAGTACCATCATTAGAGATTTTTCCTCCTGTAATGTCTGCCTGGATATAATCAGGAAAGAGGACATCAGGTTGCCTGACACGCGCATAACCCTCGCCCAGTCGCTCCCCAAGGGGGCCAAAATAGAAATGATTATTCAGAAATCGACGGAACTGGGAGTCAACCGGATCGTGCCCTTTATATCTTCAAGATCCATACCGAGATTGACAGGCGCCAGGGCCACAGGCAAAGCGGCAAGGTGGCGCAAGATAGCCATAGAGGCATCCAGACAGTGCGGCAGGGGAAATGTGCCGGAGATGAGCGAGATAGCATCTTTCGATGAAATGTTGAGCATGCCGGACAGAGATAATCTCCGGATAATCCTGTGGGAGGCGGAGCCGGAATTGGGAATCAGGGAGATATTGACGGATGAAAAATACGCGGGCGTGGACAGCTTCTTTATCGTCATCGGTCCTGAAGGCGGATTTTCATGGGAAGAGATTGAAAAGGCCCGGCAGCGCGGTTTTATCTCCGCAAGTCTGGGCAGGCTAATTCTGAGAACCGAGACCGCCCCTCTTGCCATACTGTCTATTCTCCAATACGAAAAAGGGGTATTCGGTACACTGACAGATTGAAAGAAAAGGAGATAGTTAAATGACGGTTCTCTATGGCGGGTTCTGGCAAAGGTTTGTGGCGCTTTTAATAGATATAATCATACTTTACATATTCACCATCATCCTGTTCTTTATAGGAAATCTTATCGTTCCATTTCACTATGATTCCATGTATCTGGCAGATACTCCTTCGGCATTGATATACGCCGTATTTTTCCCCTATTATGGTATGGCCGTTCTGATCAACGCGGCCTATTTCATATATTTTTACGGCACTACAGGCCAGACACCGGGAAAGAAACTGCTTGGCCTCAAGGTTGTGCGTACAGATGGAAAACCGATGACTCTGGGGACAGCTTTTCTCAGATGGGTCGGATACATAATATCCAAACTGCCATTCTTCCTGGGGTTTATATGGGTCGCATTCGACGGCAGAAAACAAGGGTGGCATGACAAGATAGCGGGGACATACGTAGTCAAAACCCACAGATATCAGGAGATAGAAGATCAGGTTCCGCCGGATGATTCGTTCGGACCGACATTTGGCAACTATTCGGGCAGGAACACCACATATGGAAATGAGCACGAGCATGGCGCGCCAAAAGAAGCCCGGTTCAATGGCAAAAACACTTGACAAAAGAATCCGGATTGGATAGAAACCAGACGTTCTTCAGACGTAATGTTGTGGGTCGGTAGCTCAGTCGGTAGAGCACGGGACTGAAAATCCCGGTGTCGGCAGTTCGATTCTGCCCTGACCCACCATTCATTTCAAGGGGTTGCATGCCAATGCAACCCCTTTTTTGTTTTGGATTTTTCGCTTGACCGCAGGGGGTATCTCTTGTAAAGCTTTATACCGTATTCGCGGCGTGAAAAGCCGGCGAAAAAAGGGGGGGTCTTCACGACTTCTACTATCATAATCTTAACTTAAGGAAAGGATTGAGATATGAAAAAGCTGCTTGTTGCATGTCTGGTTTTATTTATGGTGTTGTCATTCGGCACAATGGCGGGCGCCAAGACCTTGAAGCTCGCGATGGACGCTGATCCGGTATCACTGGATCCCCACGTTCAACTGTCGGGTGGAATGCTCCAGTATTCACACATGGTCTTTGATCCTCTGGTTCGCTGGAACAAATCCGGCGGATTCGATGCCCGTCTGGCAACTAAATGGGAACGGATCAACGATTTGACCATGCGCTTCCATCTGCTCAAAGGTGTCAAGTTTCACAGCGGCAATCCCTTCACCGCCAAAGATATTGAATGGACAGTGGAGCGTCTGAAAAAGAGTCCGGATTTTAAAGCTCTTTTTGAACCTTTCGAGGGCGTAAAGGTGATTGACGATTATACCGTGGATATCGTCACAAAGAAACCTTACGCGCTGCTCCTGAACATGGCTACCTATATCTTCCCGATG
>JAUXBI010000153.1 GCA_030619435.1 Syntrophaceae bacterium | reverse complement strand
GTAATTCTTTTCAACTGGAGTGGCCACGGACTCGTGGATCTTGCCTCATATGACGCATACCTTTCCGGAAAGCTTACAGACTATGAACTTCCTGAAAGTGAGATCGAAAGGGCGAAAAAGACAGTCGGGCAATATCCGAAACCGTAAATCCGATATAAGTCGCCGGGAGGAATGAATGTGATTCCTTCCGGCGATACCGGCAAATGAATCAGTTCCCGATTAGTTGTAGTTAATTAAACATTAAACATTCAAAATTAAACATCGCTTTTTTGGTTCCGGTTTGTCCGGGCCAGGTATCATAACAAATGGAAGAATATAAAGATTTAGAGATCAGATGTCCCAGACTTGGTGGAGAGGTTACCTTTGCTTACTGTATGCAGGAAAGAGGCGATCTTCCATGCCCGCGTGTTATCACCTGCTGGCAGACATACTTTCCCGTGGAAACCTGTCTAAAGAAACAGCTTACACCGGAGGAGTGGGGCCGTTGTTTTAATCAACCGCCAGGGGACAAAATCACAACTATATTCGATATTGCAGATGCGTTGAAGAAAAAGAAGCAACCTTGACAGTCCCTATTGTGGGGCACAGAGACCTCACGCTACATAAGTACTTTCTTGACAAACATTTCTGCATTCGTGAAAAAATGCATTTTTGTTACAGTGTTCTTATTTCGCTCTTATTACTTGACAATCATCCTCTTTTTTCTATAGTTTAAATCTCTATAATATATAACGAATATATAACGCTCGTTGAGGGAGGAGTGTATATGGCGAAGATAGATGCTTTTTTTAAATTGATGAATGAACAGGGTGCGTCGGACCTCCACCTCATTGCTGGACAGCAACCCGCTTTGAGGGTCAGAGGTGAAATGGAACGGGTTAAATATTCCTCCCTGAAGAGTGATGAACTGAAGGCTATGCTGTATGAAATAACACCGGAACATAAGATCAAGCGATTCGAAGAAACAGGTGATGTGGATTTTGCATACGAGATACCAAACCTTGCAAGATATCGCGCAAATTTCTTTCAACAGAGAGAGGGTGTGGCGGCTGTATTCAGGGAAATTCCCAGCAGGATTCTCACGACTATGCAGCTGGGCCTTCCCTCGGTTACCGCCAGGCTCGCGTCACTCCCAAGGGGGCTTGTTCTGGTTACAGGGCCAACCGGAAGTGGTAAATCGACTACAATGGCCGCCATTATTGATGAGGCAAACCGCACGCGTAAGGATCATATCATTACTATTGAGGATCCTATCGAATTTGTTCACGAGAGTAAAGAGTGCATTGTTAATCAGAGGGAGGTGGGGTTGCATACCATGTCTTTTGCCTCCGCCCTCCGTGGTGCCCTTAGAGAGGACCCTGATATCATCCTGGTGGGCGAACTGAGGGATCTTGAAACGATCTCTCTTGCCATTGAAGCGGCATCGACAGGACATCTTGTATTCGGAACCGTGCATACACCGAGTGCGCCGAAGACAATAGATCGTCTTATAGAGGTATTTCCTGCCAGCGAACAGTCGCAGATCAGGTCAATCCTGGCGGATAGTATACGTGCTGTTCTGGCCCAGGTCCTTTTCAAGCGCGCGGATAAGCAGGGTCGTTGCGCGGCGCTTGAGATAATGATTGCCACCCCGGCGGTACGTAACCTTATACGTGAGTCCAAGACCTTTCAGATTCCCTCCATGATACAAACGGGCAAGAAGTATGGAATGCAGCTGCTGGACGATTCCATTATGGGTCTTTTGCAGAAGGGATGGATAAGCTCGGAAGAGGCTTATATCAAAGCTAATGATAAGACAAAATTCAAAGGCTTTTTAAAGGCATCCCCAGCTGATTTTACGGAAGTGTAAGAATGCTTTTGATTGTTCATCCGAGGGTGTGTCTGATAAAGGGGGAAAATTGCCATGAGAAAGCAGGAAATTGACTATATACTTACACGCATGCTCGATTTCCATAAAGATATTTCCGATCTGAATATCACGGTAGGAAAACCTCCCCAAGTGGAGAGCTCCGGCGAATTGAAGGTTGTTGACCTGGGTTTTCCTCTTTCCCGAATCACTCCTTTTCAGGCAGAAATATTCGCGCTGAATCTTATAAATAAGGATCGCAGACTTATGCGGGATCTGGTCGAAGATGGCTCCTGTGATGTTTCCTATGCACTGCATGACAGGGCACGATTCAGGGTCAATATATTTTCCCAGGGTGATAATTATTCCACTGTACTGAGAAAACTGGAGGAGAGGATACCAACCTGTGAGGAATTAGGTCTCCCGAAGGTGTTTTTAGAAATCCCCGAGGAGAGAAACGGGTTTGTACTGTTTGTCGGCGCGACCGGAACAGGCAAAACCACATCGCTGACCGCTGTCCTAAATGAGATAAACGAAAAGCGGCCGGTTCATGTAATAACCCTTGAAGATCCTGTGGAATATAGGCATTCGCATGAGATAGCGACCTTTAATCAGCGGGAGCTCGGAGTTGACTTTGTAAGTTTTGCAAGCGGACTTCGTGCCGCGTTAAGACAGGCGCCCAAGGTCATACTTGTCGGTGAGATGCGTGACAGGGAGACGATGGAGATAGGCCTCAGCGCCGCGGAAACAGGACATCTCGTATTCAGCTCTCTCCACACAATGAACGCGGGACAAACAATCAACCGTATCATAGGTATGTTCCCCATGGACGAGGAATCTCAGATCAGAGCACGTCTGGCTGATACGATTCGATGGATCATATGCCAGAAACTTCTTCCAAAAATAGGCGGGGGAAGAGTTGCCGCTTTTGAGATTCTCAAAACCAATCTGCGGGTCAGGGGTACTATTCTTCATGGGGAAGCGGATGGTAAAACGTTTCAGGATATCATAGAAGCGGGACATGCCTTTGGCATGGTAACCTTTGATGATTATATAACAGGGTTATACCGGGAGGGGCTTATCACTGAGAAAACGGCCATGTCGTATGCGACGACGAAGGGAGTAGTAGGACGCGGGATTGATTCAATCAAGAGCGCAAGGGGAGAAGATACAACAGAGATAAAAGATCTTGAGATGGAATGGTAGAGGAAAATAATATGGACAAGAAAAAAATACTTTTTGATAAGATAGACTCTGAGTCATACAATGTGCTTGATAAGCCTTTCAATTTTGTCAAAGAGAGAGGAAAGACAGCTCTTATCTGTGAGGCTGATCCTGTTGTTCGGGTAAAGATCAGTAATATTCTGGAAGAGATGGGTTATTACATTACAGAATCCGCAACCGCCCATGATTCTCTGCGCGACATGCGGTTTCATGCGTACCACCTGATTGTGGTAAATGAGAATTTTGATGCTCAAGGCGCAGCTGATAATCATGTGTTGGATTATATCAGGCATCTGCCCATGAATGTCCGGAGAAATATCTTTGTTATCATGCTTAGCGTCGGAGTTAGCACGATGGACAATATGGCCGCCTTCGCAGAAAGCGTCAACCTTATTATCAATCTGGAGAATATCGATGATGCAGGCGCCATAATAGAGCGCGGCATTGCTGACGATGAAGCCTTTTACAGTACCTTCAAAAGTGCTATGAAGAAAGCGGGACATTTATAGCCTTCATCTTTTGCAGCTGTTCGCAGTTGTCGGCTCACAGCTCACGGTTTTTCAACAGTTTATCCCGACGAGTCGGGATAAACTGTGAATGACTACTATATTTTGAAAAGCTCATTTCCGGGTGGATGCCAGATATTCCTTTGCCAGAGAGGTGTTCACGTGGAGGACGCCCCTGTTCATATCTTTCATCGGGTAGTCTTCTGTGATTTCCGGGAGATTATCTGCCTCCATCTGCGTTTTTATTACCGAACCGGCCGGTATGTAGCGGTGATCCGGCACGGTTACACCCATAAGAAGGCAGCCGGGTTCTATAACGCACCCATTTCCCACCATGGATTTAAAGACCAGAGTTTTCATGCCGACAAAGGTGTCATCCTGTACCACGGCCGGGCCATGTATCTGAACCTGATGGGCGAGCGAAACCCTTTTCCCCACATAGACGGCATATTTCTCTCCATTGACTGTGTACAGGTTTTTTTCAACCGCCTCTCCGTTTATCTCTGTTTCAAGAGCGTGTATAATGACCCCATCCTGAACATTTGAATCATCATCTATAAATAGAGGTTGTCCTTCATCACCACGAATGGATGCCATCGGTGAGACCATTATGTTTTTGCCGAGAATGACCCTGCCCATGACTGATGCTAGTGGATGAACATAGGTTGAAGGATCTATTTCCGGGCCTGATACGCTTGAATTGAAATCCGTAACCACATTTTTTCCTATCATCTTTTCATCTCCCAATTTTTAGCGTTTCTCCCTTTTACCGGGAGTTTTTCCCATATCCTGTCAACAATCGCCGCGGTCTCTTCCTGTGTTCCTTCGTTGTTTATGACAAAGTCGGCAAGC
>JAUXBI010000212.1 GCA_030619435.1 Syntrophaceae bacterium | reverse complement strand
GGACCGATGAAAACGGATATTTCACTTTTGGAAATCCCATTGCCGCAAGAACGGTTGGATATTCCGAAGAGGAGTGGACCGGTAAACATTTTCTTGAGCTGATTCGGCCGGATTATCGTGATGAAGCCGCAAAGTTCTATGGATTACAGTTCGTCAAAAAAATCAAAAATACCTATTACGAATACCCGATTGCCAGGAAGGATGGAAAAGAACTATGGTTTGGGCAGAATGTACAGTTGCTGATAGAGGATGACAGGATTACGGGCTTCCAGGCAGTCGCAAGAGACATCACAAACCGCAGGAAGCTGGAGGAGGCATTGCGGGACAGTGAAGAAACGTTTAGAACCATAGGTGCAGCAGCCAATGACAGTATTATCATGATGGATAATGAAGGAAAAGTTGCCTACTGGAACGAGGCAGCGGAAAAGATATTCGGGTATACGAGTGAAGAGATACTGGGGAAGGAATTGCACACTACCCTTACTCCAAAACGCTTTCTCGAAGCCCATAAAAAGGGATTCAGTAAATTCAAGATGACCGGACAGGGGGCTGCCGTAGGGAAAACCCTTGAACTGGCGGCTGTTAAGAAGGACGGCACAGAGATACCCATAGAGCTGTCTATGTCCGCGGTCAAGATAGGTGGAGAATGGAACGCCGTAGGTCTCATCCGTGACATTACCAACCGCAAACGAGCCGAGACAGAACTGCAAAAGGCCAAAGAGGAAGCGGAAGACGCCAATCTCGCCAAGACCGAGTTCCTGGCCAGTATGAGCCACGAAATACGAACACCTATGAACGCAATCATAGGCATGGCTGACCTTCTTCAGGAAACAACCCTTGATACCGAACAGCGGCAATATGTTCAGACATTCCAGTCCGCAGGGGAAAATCTCTTGAATATCATCAACGACATCCTTGATATTTCCAAAGTGGAGGCGGGTCAGATTCAGCTTGAAACGACTAACTTCAATCTTAACGAAATGATTGAGAAGATATGTGAAGTGATGGCCATTCGGGCTCATGAAAAAGGTCTGGAACTGACCCATAATATCATGCCTGGTGTTCCGACCAGTCTCTTGGGCGATCCGGTTCGTCTGCGACAAATACTGATAAACCTGATGGGAAACGCCATAAAATTCACCGAGAAGGGAGAGGTGGATGTTCAGGTGCAAAGACAGGAGCCAGAAAAGCAGGTGTCAGAAGATGGCAAAGTGGAATTGGTTTTTTCTGTAATTGACACGGGGATCGGCATCCCTCCGGACAAAATCGATACGATCTTTGAGGTTTTTACTCAGGCCGATTCATCAACCACTCGCAAATACGGCGGCACGGGGCTTGGCCTGTCTATCTCAAAGAAGCTGGTGGAACTCATGGATGGAAATCTCCGGGTGGAAAGTGATCCGGGACATGGCAGCACTTTCTCGTTTGCCGCAAGGTTCGGGGTCCAGAAAATACCATCGGAAAGAGCAGAGAGCCTCCCTGTGGATTTAAAGGGATTCAGGGTGCTTGTGGTCGATGACAACGCAACAAATCGTATGATCTTGGACAGGGCTCTTTCCGGATGGGGCGCATCGGTGACAGAGGCGGAGGACGGAGAGCATGGACTTGCCGAGTTCAAACGCGCCCTGGAAGCGGCAGATCCCTTCCAGCTGGCACTGATCGACGGACGTATGCCCGGAATGGACGGATTTGAATTAGCAAAACACATAAAAGAAAAAACGGGGGAAATCAGAGGTGCGGCCATTATGATGCTCACATCGGATAATCGACGTGACGATATTGCCCGATGCAGGGAACTCGAAATAGCAAGTTATCTCGTAAAACCTGTAAGAAAGAAAGACCTCTTGGACGCTATTGCTGTTACGCTGGGCCGAAAGACCGCACCAGCTGTTGGCAGAATCCCGGAGGTAAAACCTGTTGACTTCAGTAAAATCCGACCGGTTAATATTCTGCTTGTTGAGGATTCCGAGGATAACCGCCTGCTCATCCAGGCTTATTTCAAGAGAACTTCAGACCATATAGAAATAGCCGAAAACGGCGAGATCGCTGTTGAAAAGTTCAAGTCAGGAAAATATGATATCGTACTGATGGATGTTCAGATGCCGGTAATGGACGGCTATACCGCCACCGGTAAGATCAGAAAGTGGGAGAAAAAGAACGGGAGAAGGGAAACTCCGATTATCGCGCTCACCGCCCACGCCATGACGGAAGACTTTCAGAAAAGCCTGGACGCGGGATGCACGGATCACTTGACAAAACCTATAAAGAAAGCAACCCTAATGGAAACTATACAGAAATACACGGTGTAGAAATATGGGAATACTGATAGTTGATGACTCGGGGGATGCCCGGTTGCTTCTCGAATCTTTCCTGAAAAAGGCCGGATACGAGGATATTATTCTCGCGGAATCTGCGGATGAAGCCCTCAAATATCTGGATACGGACGGCGCAGAGGGAATCGACCTCATCCTAATGGATATCCTGATGCCCGACACGGACGGCGTAGAGGCCTGCCGCATTATCAAGGAGGATAACCGTTTCCTGGATATACCTATTGTAATGGTTACGGCAAAGGCGGAGGGGATTGACCTGAAATCTGCTTTTGACGCGGGGGCGGTGGACTATGTAACGAAACCGGTAAAAAAGATAGAGTTCCTCACGAGGATACGCTCTGTACTGAAACTGAAGTATGAAACGGACAAACGCAAGGCACGCGAGCGCGAACTGCTGGAAATGACACAAAAGCTCGACAGGGCGAATCAAAAACTGGAATACCTGTCCTACATGGACGAGCTGACGGATATTGCCAACCGCCGCTATTTTGAAGAACACTTTGCTCAGGAGTGGAAACGCGCAGAACGTTATTCAAGGCATATATCCCTGATCATGATAGACATCGACTTTTTTAAAAATTATAACGACACCTACGGGCATAAGGAGGGAGATGTCTGCCTCAGAAAGGTCGCGACGGCCTTGAAGCACACATTAAAAAGGCCGGGAGATTTCGTCGCGCGATATGGTGGGGAAGAATTCGTCGCAGTACTGCCCGACACAGATATAACAGGAGCTGCCGTTATAGCAGAGTTGATGCGTTCGGATGTACGGTCTCTTGAAATCGAACACGACGGCAATCCGGTCGTCGGGAAAGTCACCATAAGTCTGGGCGTTGCTTCAACCGTTCCGGGAAGCGGTCAGATAACACCCGAGACGCTCGTAATCGAGACGGACAGGGCTCTGTACAGGGC
>JAUXBI010000234.1 GCA_030619435.1 Syntrophaceae bacterium | reverse complement strand
GTGCCGAACAACTCGCCCACTTTGTCTCTTTTTTTGTTTTGTGTGCTAAATCATTAGCACCCTTTTGCCTCTCGCTAAAAAACGTTGCATTTATATTATTCCAGTAGACTTTGCAATAAAAAAACAGATTTGACTATAATACTAAAATACTATAGAAAAATTGAATTGTTTATGCTCAGCCATTGTCGAACAAACTCTTGCAGAAGGCCTTGTAATGTCTAAAAAACTCAGAAAATTCTTGCTGATTTCATGTCAATCTTTGAAGAAATGGTGTATTTATATTGGACGTAATTCTCAACTCATACCAGCCGAGTCCATTAAGATAAATAATCTTGTAAACGAATACGATCTTGCAAGGGGACATCATATTGATTGTTGGTGGGGGAAAATGTGATGAGACGAAAGGACAGGGAAGCAGGCAATGTGAAAGATATTGAAGAGATCATACACAGGGCAAACATATGCAGGTTAGCCATGTGCGAGGGAAGGCGGCCCTATATCGTCCCGCTTTGTTTCGGTTATGAGGGTGGAAAGTTGTATTTCCATTCCGCTTCGCAGGGCAGAAAACTGGAGATTCTTAAAAATAACTCGAGTGTATGTTTCGAGATGGATGTAGATCAGGAACTTGTTTACGAAGAGATTCCGTGTAGATGGGGGTTCAGATACAGGAGTGTTGTTGGATTTGGCAAGGCCTCATTTATCAGAGATCCAGAATCAAAACGCGAGGCACTGAGAATAATAATGAGGAATTATTCTGAAGGAGTGTTTGATTTTACAGAGAACAAAGTTGCCGGGATTACGATGATAAAGGTTGATATTGAAGATATGAAGGGGAAAATTTCAGGGTATTGAACTGAATGGTATGAACTAACTATAAAAAGAGGGGACAAGATGCAAAATCCCATGCAGAGGGGAAGCGTTCAGGCAGGCAGCTATGAGATTATTAACTGATAAACATACAGAGGGGATGTAACAGATATGAATAAATCCATTCTTAACTTCTTCATCGTTCTGGGTATGGCGGATGTTGGCTACGGCCTCTGGTTGGGGGACAAGATAAGCGTGATGATCGGGGTCGTAATAATTGTTGTTACCCTTTCGATCATAAAGAAAAACAAAGAAGAAGAGAAAAACAAAGAAGAAGAGAAGAACAGTGCCTCTGAGAAGGAGTCTGGAGGAAAAAATAAATTGTGAGACCTTTTTTAAAGGTCTCATTGTATGGACGACGAAAATACCGGCAGCCCCTACTTGCCTTGCCGGAATTGGTGCAGGCATTACTGCGTCAGACAGGTCTCCAGCCTTTTTATGGACTCACCCGTTCCCAGTATATTGATGAGTGTCGGGATATCAGGACCGTGACAGTTTCCGAAAAGAGCGAGGCGGATGGGAAAATAGAAATTCTTCCCCTTTATGCCCAGTTCACCGATCGACTGTTTTATCAGTAAAGATATTTCTTCGGGTTTCCACCCGGTCTTTTTCCCCAGTGCCTTGATCCAGTATGAGAAAATACGCCGGGAGTCTTCCTGCCCGATAAGTTCCCTGTCCTCTTCCGAGAATATAAGGTCTTCGTAGAACATCTTGGCGTGTTCTACAATATCGGAGAGGCAATAGACGTAATCACGCGCAGTGTTGACTACTTTCAGATATTTGCCATTATCACTTATATCTATGCCGGTTTCTTCAAAGAAATGCCTCGACTGATCGGCGATGTATTCCACATCAAGACTCCTTATGTATTGGCCTCCCATCCAGTTCAGTTTTTCTATATCAAATATGGCCCCGGCCTTGTTAATCCTGTCCAATGAAAATGCATTTTCCAGTTCTTCCAGGGAATATATCTCCCTGTCGTCCGCTGAATGCCACCCGAGAAGTGCGATAAAATTCAGCATTACCCCGGGGAGGTATCCCCTTTTGAGGTAACTTTCGACAGAGACATCTCCCTGCCGTTTGCTCAGTTTGCTCCTGTCGGGATTCAGCAACAGGGGAAGATGAACGAACACGGGCACTTCCCATCCGAAGGATTCGTACAGAAAGATATGCTTCGGAACACTGGAAAGCCATTCCTCTCCGCGTATCACGTGAGTGATCTTCATGAGATGATCATCCACCACGCTTGCGAGATGGTAGGTGGGAAATCCGTCAGATTTTATAAGAACCTGATCGTCAACCATGGAATTGTCAATAGCGACCCTGTCGCGCACAACATCGTCGAAAACGGTTTTCCCCTCTCTGGGATATCTCAGGCGTATGACAAAGGGTAAACCCTCATTCAGCTTATCTTCAACCTCGTCCTTTGACAGGTCTCTGCATTTGCCGTCATACATCGGCGGCCTCTTCCTTTTCCTCTGTTCTTCTCTGAGATTATTCAGCCGTTCCTCAGAACAGAAACAATAATATGCATTCCCGGAATCCAGGAGCTTTTGGGTGTATTTTTTGTAGATGTCCAGCCTCTGCGATTGGATGTACGGCCCGCAATTCCCTCCGATGTCAGGGCCTTCATCATACTGGAGTCCGATCCCTTTCAGTGTGGAGGTGAGCTTTTCCAGAGCGCCGGAGATAGACCTCTTCCGGTCCGTATCTTCTATCCGCAGGATAAATTTTCCACCGTGTTTGCGCGCGAACAGATAATTGAACAATGCCGTTCTCAACCCCCCGACGTGAAGATATCCTGTCGGACTGGGCGCGAACCTTACCCTGACCTGATTGCCATCTTTATGCATCTTGACTATCCTGTTATTTATTTGTAACCGTTCATCGTTATC
>JAUXBI010000034.1 GCA_030619435.1 Syntrophaceae bacterium | reverse complement strand
GTCCTAAAATTTTTTCCAGGAAAAAATCTTTACTTCCAGCAAAGTATCAACCTGCAATCCATAGTCTATATAACAGTGAACATCTTAAAATTGTTCTCAGAAATATTTTTAATGATATAAAACTGGGTGAAATAACCACTCCACTTTTACTGCCCGCTACAGATATTGGAAACGGAGGAGTATACGTTTTCAAGTCAGGCTATTCAAAAGATTTTACAAGAGATAAGGAAGTATTATTACGTGATGCAGTTTTAGCCTCATGCTCGGCTCCAACATATTTTAATCCGCTTAAACTCAAAGAATATCTTTTGGCCGATGGTGGCCTTTGGGCTAACAATCCTTCACTGGCAGCGGTTATTGATGCCCAACACCGCCTCAATATCAACTTATCCGATATACGTATCCTTTCTATGGGAACAGGACTCGCAAAAACCTGTTATGGCCTTAAAATAAACAAAAAATGGGGGTTTTTGAGCGGTTGGCGAGGCAAGGAGTTCATAAGTTTTATGATGTCACTGCAAGCACAGTCAACACACAATTACCTTCAGTTAATGCTGCAGAAAGGGCAAATATTGAGGCTTGATTTTGAGTCAGATCTACCTCTTCCACTTGATGACTGTTCCGCTATCGATGATCTGGTTTCAAAAGCCGATCGTATTTTTACTTATAAGAGTTTGGAAATTAAAAATTTTCTAAATCATGAAAAAGGAGAATGAGATGACAACAAAAGAACAGAAAAGATTGCTTCTCGAAAACATGACTTTACAGTTGGAATTACCCGAGTCAGCGTATCAGAAAGCCAAGGACCGTTACGAAGACATCGGGGAATGGCTGGTGCGTACTGATTCTTTGTGCAAGGACAATGACCCTCATATTTTTCCCCAGGGATCATTTCGCCTTGGTACTGCCATTTACCCTTTAGATGATAACGAAACATATGACTTAGACTTGGCATGTAATCTCCGGGCGGGTATAAATAAAAACTCCCACACGCAGGAATCACTCAAAAAACTTGTAGGACATGAAATCGAGACATATCGTGCAGGTAGAGGAATAAAAGCCCCTAAAGAGGAAAAACACCGCTGTTGGCGTTTGGACTATCAGGATCAACTCAGCTTCCACATGGATGTTGTTCCTTGCATTCCTGAGGGTAAATCAAGGCAAAAAAGTCTTTTCGAATCAATCAGAAAGTCTGGAGAGGACGAATCTATTGCAGAATCAGCGTCGAGCCTTATTGTCTCGATCACTGATGATCGCCACCCAGGATATAAAAAAATCTGTGATGATTGGAATATCAGCAATCCAGAAGGTTATGCCAAGTGGTTTGAGACACGAATGAATCAATCCCGGCAAATGATTTTGGAGAAAGCACAAGTTGATGATATTCCTCTTTTTAAACGAAAGACACCCCTCCAGCGATCTATACAATTATTAAAACGACATCGCGACCAAATGTTTAAGGAAGATAAGGACGTAAAGCCTATTTCGATAATAATTACAACATTGTCAGCTCGGGCATACAAAGGTGAATCTGATATCGAGTCAGCATTAAGTAATATCCTGCTGCAAATGGGTATCTTTGTTAATTCGGGAAGTTCTGTTGTTTTAAATCCTGTTAACCCTGAAGAAAATTTTGCCGATCGATGGACAATGCCGCAGTATAGTCACTTACGACTTAGAGACAATTTCAAGAACTGGGTAATTCAAGCACAGAATGACTTTGATCTTTTGAGTTCAACCGATGATGCACATTTTATTACAGAACAAGCTGAACAAAAGTTTTCTCTAAAGATGGATCCTGAAAACTTAACTAAACATTTAGGGTTGATATATGTACCCATATCAACGGTAATCCCGAAATCCCACAAAATTTCGGAACCTGCCAAACCTCATGGGGAGCGAAACCTTTAGTGAGAAACAAGAATGAGTTTGGAATAAGGGAGTTTTTGAAAGACTATCCGGGGATGTCTCTTGTGCCATCAAGAGGTTCTTCTTTGGTACTAGAAGGAGTTTTCTCATTTTCGGGAATGCCGAAAAATAAACTCAGTATCACAGATTCATATCAAATTAGGATTACTGTTCCAGAAAAGTTTCCCCGTGCAATTCCAACGGTAGTGGAAACAGTTCGAAAAATACCCCTCGATGGAGAACATCATGTTAATAATTCGGATGGTTCTTTGTGCTTGGGCTCTCCACTGCGTCTATTACAAAAGATATACGAAAATCCGAGTTTGGTTGGGTTTTCAGAAAATTGTCTTGTTCCATATTTGTATGGTGCGTCTCATAAACTTCAAACAGGAGAAGATTTTCCCTTTGGTGAGTTACGCCATGGAGATAAAGGCATAATAGATGATTACCTCGTGTTATTTGGTTTGAAAACAGCAGATCAAATGAAACAAGCACTGTTACTCCTTGGCATAAAAGAGCGTATTGCCAATAAAAAAACATGTCCATGTGGATGCGGTCAACGGCTTGGCAAATGTTCATTCCGTCAAAAGCTGAACCGATATAGAAAGCTGGCTTCAAGGTCTTGGTTTCGAGACCATCAAGCAAAACTCGGTGCTGGCAAGTAATTATTTCTTGTGAGGTTAGGTAAAACAATGAACGGGTTCCGTTTCAACGAAAAATATCTCTCCCAGATCCCGGCGCTGCAAATCTTAATTAACATGGGCTTTCAGTACCTGTCTCCATCGAAGGCGCTCGCCGCCCGTCAGGGAAAGACCGGCAACATCCTGCTGGAAGGGATACTCAGCGATCAGCTCAAGCGGCTCAATCGCATCCAGTATAAAGGGCGTGAGTTTCTCTTCAGTGAGGAGAACATCCAGACGGCTATTCAGAAGCTTAAAAATGTCAAATACGACGGTCTGCTCAAGACCAACGAGGCGGTATACGATCTGATCACCCTGGGCACGGCTCTGGAACAAGCCATCGAGGGCGATTCCAAAAGTTTCAACCTGCATTACATCGACTGGCGTGTTTGTGAGAACAATGTTTTCCACGTCACTGCCGAATACAGCGTGGAGCGCTCCCGCAGCACGGAAACGGCCCGCCCCGACATCGTCCTGTTCGTCAACGGCATCCCGCTTGCAGTCATCGAGTGCAAGTCCCCAAAGGTGGAAATAGAGCAGGCCGTATCCCAGTCCATCCGCAACCAGGGTGACGATTACATTCCCAAGCTCTTTACCTTCGCGCAGTTGGTGATGGGCATCAACAAGAACACGGCCAGGTACGCAACCACAGGTTCCTCGACCAAATTCTGGAGCGCCTGGAAGGAGCTGTGGGATCGGGAGGAGGACGTCGCCGGTTTTGTTCGTAAAGGCCTTACCGATGAACAGAAAGCTGATCTCTTCAAGGGTGAGTTTGCCGGTACCCGTGCCTTTTTCGAAGCCCAGGAGGCGGAGGGAAGCCGCCTTGTCACGGAGCAGGACAAGGCGCTCTACAGCCTGTGCCGACCGGAACGACTGCTGGAGATGGCCTTCAAGTTCACGGTCTTCGACGGCGGCATCAAGAAGATCGCCCATTATCAACAATATTTCGTCGTCAAGTCCACCCTGGAGCGGATCAAGCAATTCGATGGGGAAGGCCGGCGCAAAGGCGGGATCGTCTGGCATACGCAGGGATCGGGTAAATCTCTGAGCATGGTAATGCTGGCAAGAAATCTGGCCCTCGATCCTGAGGTGCCCAACCCGCGCATTGTCCTGGTGACAGACCGCGACGATCTGGACAAGCAATTGAAGAACACCTTTGCCGCCTGCGGGCTGGAGCCGAACAGGGCCACCTCTGGAAAGAATCTTCTGGAACTGGTGGCGGAGAAGAAGGCGGGCATCGTCACGACGCTGATCCACAAATTCGATAAGGCGTTGAACCAAAGAAGGTATCAGGACAACTCTGCCGATATCTTCATGCTTATCGATGAAAGCCACAGGACCAATTTCGGTTCCTTCTCGGCGCGGATGCGCCAGATGTTTCCCAGGGCCTGCTATCTTGGTTTTACCGGCACCCCGCTACTGAAAAAGGAGAAGAACAGTTTCGTCAAGTTTGGCGGACTGATCGAGCCCCACTATTCCATCCATCAGGCGGTGGAAGACAATGCCGTTGTCCCTCTGCTTTATGAAGGTCGCCATGTGGAGATGGAACAGAACAAGGCCGCGATAGACCTTTGGTTCGAACGCCATACCCAGGGTTTGACCAGCGAGCAGAAGGCTGATTTAAAGAGAAAATATGCCCGCGCCGATATGCTCAATAAGGCGGATCAGGTTATTTACATGCGAGCTTTCGATATCAGCGAGCATTACCGCGCTGCCTGGCAGGGAACGGGATTTAAGGCGCAGCTCGTCGCGCCCAACAAGGCTGCCGCCCTGAAGTATCATGAGTACCTGACCGATGTCGGCTTTGTGACCTCCGAGGTGTTAATCTCCGCGCCGGATGCCCGCGATGGATACTACGAGGTGTATGAAGAACCTACGGATGAGGTGGTCAAGTTCTGGAAGAAAATGATGAAACGCTTTGGCAAAGAGGAAGAATACACCAAGCAGATCATCAACCAGTTTAAGTTCGGATCGGAACCGGAAATCCTGATCGTGGTCAACAAGCTGTTGACTGGTTTTGACGCACCGCGCAACGTTGTCATCTACCTCTGTAAAAAATTGAAGGAGCACTCGCTTCTGCAGGCCATCGCTCGCGTGAACCGGATATATGAGGACAAAGAATACGGATACGTTGTCGATTACGTAGGTCTGCTGGGTGAGCTGGACAAGGCATTGACCATGTACAGCGCTTTTGAAGGGTTTGACGAGGAAGATCTGGCGGACACACTGACAGCGGTACATGCCGAAGTGGAAAAACTGCCCCAGCGTTACTCTGATCTCTGGGACCTCTTCAAGGAAGTCAAAAACAGCTATGACGAAGAGGCTTATGAGGTCCTGCTGGCCGACACTGCGTTGAGGGAGGATTTCTACCAGAGACTGGCCGAATATGCCAAGACATTCGGGATTGCTCTTTCGACAGAAGCGTTCATCATGGGGGTCGACAAGGGAAAGCTATGGCGCTACAAGGCCGATCTGAAGCGTTTTCAGAATCTGAAGGCATCCGTGAAGCTTCGCTACGCCGAAGCAATCGACTACCGCGACTATGAGCCAAAGATCAAGAAACTGCTCGATACGCACATCCAGGCCAACGAAGTCATCCAACTAAATGAGCCGGTCAACATTTTTGATGATGATACCTTTTCTACGGTGAAGAAAGATCTGGCGGTTTACGGGAAAAGCACGGCTGCCAAGGCTGATGCCATTGCCTACGCGACGCGAAAAGTTATTACGGAAAAGATGGGCGAAGACCCGGCTTTTTATGAAAAGTTTTCCAAGCTGATCCAGCAGGCCATTGCGGATTTCCGGGCAAAGCGCCTGTCCGACCTGGACTACCTGAACCGGGTAATGGAGATCCGCAAGAAGGTTGTGACTCGTCAACATGACGACGTACCCGAGAAACTTTCCGGAAACGAGAGTGCCATGGCCTACTACGGCGTCCTGAAACCCTTCTTTACAGAACAGCCGCTTCCTCCGGAGGGGTGCGATTCTATTGCTGCCGACACCGCGCTGGCTATCGAATCCATCCTGACCCGCCATTGGAAGGTGCAGTTTTGGGACGATGATGACGCCAAGAAGCAGGTCATCAATGACATTGATGATTACCTCTTTGACGAGGTGAAAGGCAAAATGGGGGTGGAGATGGCTGAAGAGCAGATGGACGCCCTGATTGAAAAGGCCATGCAGGTAGCCGAAAGCAGGAGCGGAAAATGAGGATGTTCCGTAGCGCCGTTGCCTATGGCAAGGAAAACATAGAGTTCAGCTTCTTCCATGTGGAGCGGAAAACAATGGAAATCGCCGTTCATCCAGACCAGAAGGTAGTCATCAAAGCGCCGCCCGGTATTGACATCAAAGAGATAGAAAAGAGGATCGTCAGGCGCGCCCGCTGGATCATGAAACAGCGGACATTTTTCCGGCAATTTGATCCGAGGACGCCGGAGAGGCGATATGTCGGGGGAGAAACGCACCTTTACCTCGGAAAGCATTACCGACTCAGGATCAGCAGTGGAAAACATGCTGCTGTCAAACTGATCAGAGGGTTTTTTGAAATTCAGGTTAAGGGGGACATTTCTTCGGAGAAGGTCAAACGTTTGCTGGAAGGTTGGTACAAGGCGAAGGCAGCGGCCAGGTTTAATGAAAGCCTTAACCGTTGCTGGCCTTACTTTGAGAAGTTTTCTCCGGTAAAACCGCGGCTGCAGATCAAGCGTATGCAAAAGCGATGGGGAAGTTTGTCTGCAAAGGGCACGCTGACCCTAAACACTGATCTGATCCGCGCCCCCAGGGAATGCATCGATTACGTTATCATTCATGAACTGAGCCATCTGCGGCATAAGAATCACGCCTTGGAGTTTTACAGGTTCCTGGAAAAAATAATGCCTGACTGGGAAAAAAGAAAGCACAGACTGGAGGTAACATTGGCTTAGTGCATGTCGGTATCGTGTTGCCAGACTGAATCCTAGCGGTGCAGTCAGGAAGGTCGTTTAAGCCGGCAAATAGAGTCTTTTGAAAAAACGGATTATTCACTACCATACCTGATCCAGGTGCTGCATTAGCGGCCGTGCCATCACACCCTTCATCCAGCATTCAATAGCCCGCTTTCCCCACCACACCTGCACCTTTGCATTAAAGTCTTCCATGCCTAAAAAAGAAGTAATCCTAATACTTTTAGGAAGTTATACGTAACATATCCAGTATTTTTAAGATAATGCATGAAAGCATGAATCTCCACGCCTTTACGGACGTGGTATCTTCTGATTCAATTCTCGAATCTGATCTTTCCCGCATCTTTCAGGTTGTAGCCGGGGAGATTCTTGGACAGGCTGTTTATCCTGACCGGGGATATGTGACATATTCTGAAGTTCCCACAAGGTTTTAGTTGTGCCATTTACAGCTAATTTTCGTTAACAGGATCTTGATAAACGTCTTTCCTGTCCGCTATCCTCAATATCAAAATGATCACAGACTCTCTATCTATGGCGTAAATTACGCGATAAGATCCATAGCGGTAGCGGCAAAGGCCCTTAAAGATTCCTTTGAGCGGCTTACCCAGGCTTAGAGGATCTTTTGAAAGATAGTCTTTTATCCGGGCTATGATCTTCTTTTGTTTCCGCCGGTCAATCTTTTTAAGATCCCTTATTGTTTCTTCATGCCATTGGATACTATAGGTCAAGGATCTTCTCCATGTCTTCTGTTGAGTGATACTTGGCGTTTCTGTCATTGAGGCGATCAAGGGCAAGATAGGCGTCCTCATACTCAGAAAGATACTGGGCAAGAATTTCTTTTATGTAAAAACTTTTAGGACGTTTTGTTTTTTCGGCCAGAAAATCGAGACGGGATGATATGTCATCCGGAAGCCGGACATTTAATATTTTAGACATTGTTTAACCTCACTGTTTGTTCTACATGTATTATGTGTGTTACACACTAACATATGTATATATATGAGATCAAGGTATATAAACTGGAGACGGGTTCTCATTTCATAAGAGAAGGAGGGTGTAAACTGTTGAAATGACATCCTTATCACCCTCACCCCAACCCTCTCCCATCCCCGATTGCATCGGGATCTTCGACAAGGGAGAGGGAGTTCTTGACTTCTTGCGATGCCATCAATTCTCGAATCTGACCTTTCCCGTATCTTTCAGATTGTAGCCGGGAAGATTTTTGGACAGGCTGTTTATCCTGACCGGATCTATGTAATCCATGAATCCTTTTATAACGCTCGTGGACCACAGTTCTCCGGGAATAACAAGATCAAACATCTCTTCCTTGAGCGGCAGAAAATCCAGACCCAGGGGATATGTAACATATTCTATACCTAATCCTACGTCCGCCTCACCGAAAAAGACCTTGAGGGCCACATCCATATGGCTGTCGACTTCTTCATTAAAACCGGTGATATCCCTTTCGTTTAAACCCTTCTCCCTCATAAGATACTCCAAGAGGACGCGCGTGCCGGACCCTTCGTTTCTGTTGATAAATTTTGCACCCTTTTCCACAACATCTTCCAGTCCCCGCAGTCCCATGGGATTGCCCTTCTTTATAATCAGACCCTGTTTCCTGCGCCACAGGTTAACCACTACATATCTCTGTCCTGAGAGAACTCTGTCGAGAAATGGAAGATTGTATTCTCCTGTCTCCATGTCCAGAAGATGAGTACAACATACCTGCCCTTTTTTCAGAGAGAGGGCGTGTACCCCCCTGGAACTGCCCATTGACGAATAGAAGGCCACTGATCCGGGAAAGTTCTCCTGGGAATAGAGGAGAACAAGTCTCTCCATAAGGACATCATTGCTTCCCACAATCAGGATATCTCTTTCCCTCTGCACATTTTCATCTATCCATCTGGTGACATGTCTCTCCGGAAAGAGCCACTTGCCGGCAATCCGCACATGGGGAATATTCCCCTCCTTTACAAGCTGATATACCTTCTTCTCATTCAGTCTCAGAAGCCCGGCCAGTTCTTTTGTAGTAAGCAGTTTATCCATGGCTCGAAAAATACCACGCAGGATAAGGAAAATCAATAGGAATGAAAGAATAACTATTAATACCTTAAACTAACTATTAATATTTTATATTGACGATAAATAACAAACATGGTAGGTGCTGCGTAAGATACGGTTACCAGGAACAAATATGAATCGAAAGAAGGAGATTTACGATGAAGAGAAAAGATGTTTCAAGATCTGTTGTTATGCTACTGTTATGTACAGTTGTCATGCTCCTCCCGGCATCCGCGCTTGCCGGGCCTTCCGGCAAGTTGACCATGTTTCACGCGGGCAGTCTTTCTGTCCCTCTCGCGGCCATGGAAAAGGCATTTGAGGCCAGATATCCCGATGTCGATCTTCAGCGTGAGGCCTCGGGAAGCCAGAAGTGCGCGCGAAAGATAACGGATGTAGGCAAACCCTGCGACATCATGGCATCGGCGGATTACAAGGTGATAGACAAACTGCTCATACCCGATTATGCCGATTGGAACATCCGCTTTGCGACTAATCAGCTCGTCCTCTGTTACACGGACAAGAGCGCCTATGCCGATACGGTAAACGCGGACAACTGGTATAAAATCCTCCAGAAGAAGGGTGTTGTATGGGGGCATTCCGATCCGAATCTCGACCCCTGCGGCTATCGTTCTCTTATGGTAATGCAGCTCGCGGAAAAGGCGCTGAACGAACCCGGTCTTTACAAAAAACTGATCGCAAACCGTCCCAAGGAAAATATCCGCCCCAAATCGGTAGAGTTGATATCTCTGCTCCAGACCGGAAATATGGACTACGCCTGGGAATATCTTTCCGTCGCGGTTCAGCATGGCCTGAAATATATTGTCCTTCCGGATGAAATTAATCTTGGAAATTACAAGTACGATCCTGTATATAAACAGGCCTTTGTGGAGGTTACCGGCAAGAAACCGGGGACTCATATGATCATCAGGGGCAAATCATGTACTTATGGCGTAACCCTGCTCAAAGATGCACCCAATAGAGAAGCGGCCATGGCTTTTCTGGAATACATGCTCGCCCCCGAAGGCGGCCTTAAGATACTGAGGGAAATGGGACAACCTCCCTTTATACCCTGCAGGGTGCCCACCGCGGAAATGAAAAAGTCTCTTCCGGCGGGACTGCAAAAACTGGTTGAGGTCAAGGATTAATTGATAAAAAGAGAACCATTTTTCTGGATTAGCATATCCTGCGGCATCGTAATTATGGCGTTTATTCTACTGCCTCTCATCGAGATGATGACGGCGCCATCTTTTGCGATGCTGAAGGAAACCATCAAAGATAAGGATGTTGTCAGGTCGATCTGGCTGAGCATTTACACGGCCGGACTGGCAGCTCTGATTTCATTTGTCTTCGGGACACCACTCGCCTACGTGCTGGCCCGTACCGATTTCAGGGGTAAAAAGCTGGTAGAAAGTATAATCGACCTGCCGATAGTCATCCCGCATCCTGTTGTGGGAATAGCCTTGCTCAGCGTTGCCGGGAAGAACCACTGGATAGGCGAACTGCTTAATCAGCTCGGCATCCGCATCATGGGAAGCGTCACCGGCATAGTTGTGGTGCTGACCTTTGTTGGAATGCCTTTTTACATAAATGCCGTCAAAAGCGGATTCGAGAGTATCTCCCCCAGGCTGGAGAAGGTATCACGCAGTCTGGGGGCATCCATGTTCAGCACCTTTTTCAGGATAACCTTCCCCCTCGCGTGGCACAGCATACTTGTAGGCATCGTTATGTGTTCCGCCCGGGCGATAAGCGAGTTCGGCGCCG
>JAUXBI010000126.1 GCA_030619435.1 Syntrophaceae bacterium | reverse complement strand
GCCGTAGGCCAGCACGACGATCATTATGGTAAATATAACAAAATCCACATATATAAAAATCCGGTTCGACAGAAACTCCCTGCGTTTGAAATAGATGATAAACAGGAATACGGCTGCCGACAGCAGGAAGGTGGCATATGCTGAAAGTTCCAGAATTTCGCGAAACATGGCGCCGGCAATGGCGGCTCCGATAATGCCATAGATGGCATCACAGACAAGATCTTTTCTGGATTCCGTTTTGTCTTTTCTTATTGTATAAAGAAAGAACACAAGCGGCAGGACGAAGGCCAGGTGAAACGCCCTGTGCCTCCACTCCTGAAAAACGCCGAGGCCGGCCGTATAAATATGGAATATCGAAAGAATCTGCGTCATAAAAAAGGCAAGCTTCAGCGTAATGCCCGTGAGCTTGCGGAATCGAAACTCCGGATCGTATTTGGCAATTTCCTCTATGTTTTCAGAGATGACTACTGTTTCCTGCAGTTCCATATAAGGTCCTCTCAAATTCTTGCTTTCAGATACAACAGATTGAAAACAGGCAGTTTTTCCACTGTTATCCTCAGGAGGGTATCTCCGGCCAGAGAGGGGAGCTCCAGTACCTCTCCATCTCCCAGCGTCAGGGTATTGTCATATTTTTTATTGACCCACAGATTAAGTTCCGGCAATACTCTGTGCATGTTAGAGATACGCAGGTGGGTTCCAACATTGTAGAACTTTTCATCTCCGGAAAGGGTGGTTGGAAGACCGGTATTACAGGAAGAAAATGTCGTTTCATAAAGCACGATTCTAAAGTTTCTGTCGATTATGAAGTATTCCCGGACAGGGCTTAACTCAACCGAATGAATATACCTGGTTGAAAATCTGTAATCCGGCCGGATTATCTGGATGAAAACCGTTTGGTTTTTCCTTGCCGCCTCTATTCGCAACACATGACAGGGAATAAGAGAAAAGAAAAAGAGGGCGGCAATAGAAGAGAGGATAAATATTCTTTTCTTGTCCATAAAGACCGGGCACCGGAAAACCGGTGCCCGGATACCTCCTTAAGAGATCAATCGCTTGCTATTTAATCAGACCCTTCTCCCTGTAAAATTTAGCTGCGCCCGGATGAAGGGGAATTGCCACGCCGTCAAGCGCTGTGCCGATGGTAACCTCTTTACCCTTGGCATGGGCCTTCGCCATAATTGCAGCTCCGCTCGGCGCTTCAGCAGCCTTGCCGCCCTTTTTACGCAGGACAAAAGCCCCCTTCTCCCACAGAGCCTTTGTAAGGTTGTAAACCATCTCTTCCGGAACAGCGGCATCAACAACCCACTGAGCCATTGTAGTGATGGTGGGAGTATCTACATCAACCCCCCTGTAAATGCCCGCAGGGATTACTACCTTCGCGTAGAAGGGATGCTTCTTGATGATCTTTGCTATGGTTTTGTCATCCAGCGAAACAAGTGTGACATCCGATGTCGTGGCCAGCTCTGTAACGGCTGCCGTGGGCCACCCCGCTGTAATGAACGCCACATCCGCCTGCTTGTCTTTCAGCCTCTGGGTGGCGCCGGAAAAACTGAGCCAGTCCACACCGGCGAAATCATCATAAGTAAGACCTAGACCTGAAAGAACCGCCAGACAGTCCACTTCTGTTCCACTTCCTCTGTCACCAGGTACCAGCTTCTTTCCCTTAAGATCCTTCGCGGTTTTAATGCCCGCGCCCTCTCTGGCAATAATCTGGATTGTCTCAGGGTAGAGAGAGGCGATGGCCCTCAGGTTTTTAACGGGTTTCCCATCAAACTGCTCGACCCCGTTATACGCATAGTAGGCAACATTGTTCTGTACGAACGCTGATTCGATCTGATGATTTTTTATGAGGTTGCAGTTCGCGACAGACGCGTTACCCGACTGCGCGGTAACAATAACGTCAGGGAGTTTGTTGGACAGTGCCTGAGCCAGAACCCCCCCCAGGGGATAGTAAGTGCCCCCCGTGCCACCTGTGGCAATCGCAAAGAAACTTTTTTTCGCCGCAAATGTCGGGCTGATAAAGACCATTGACAAAGCCACAATCAGCACAACAAACAGTACAAGATTTCTCTTCTTAAACATAATGCCTCTCCTTTCAGATAGTTTTATTGCCTGATGTTTTCTTTCAACAGGACGCATACTATTTAAAGAATAAAATATCTAAAGACCATTGTCAATGTTTTTCAGGCAACCAGCCATTTAATCCCCACAACAGAGACCCCATCGCCAGAACGCTGATAAAGGCTGAAACAGACCCGACAGCCCAGATACCTCCAGCCATCCATACCGGTCCTCCGATCAGCGCCCCCGCTACACGTCCCAGGCCGGCCGCCGCCAGGACGCCGGACATCATTGTTGCACGGGCGCCGGGCAGGACTTCGGTGCAAAGAGAGAGAAAGGAGACGATGGAAAACTCGACGGCGATAAAAACGACAAACAGAGTCACCATGGCCATACAAAAAGTATCTCCGAACAAAGGGAGCGCCATATAACTTACACCAGACAGAAACAGTCCGATAATCACGGAGCGTCGCAGGCCCAGACGATCGGACAGAAAAGCCGTCAGACCCTCTCCCGACAATTCAGCGACACCGATAACAATAGTCGTCATTCCCAGGGTTACAATATCCAGTTTAAAGGCGTTCTCCAGCCATGCTCCGTACACAACGAAGAAATTGTCGTTGGCGGCGCTGATAAAAAACGCAAAACCAAGTATTTTCAACGCGCTCTTTTCCCGCCCCAACTGTCGCAGCGCAGCCCAGTAACCGGTATGTTTACCGGCAGACCTTGAGGCCTGCCGGCCACCGGGGATAAGTATCGCGATAGCGACTATCCCTGCCAGGCCCAGTCCCCCCAGCAGAAAGAACGGTGACCGCCATCCCAGGTGCGCTATCATGAAGCCTGCAACCGGGATTCCTATCAATGAACTACCCGCCCAGGCCGTTTCCATGATCCCTATTACCAGCCCCCGCCTGTGGAAGGGGACATGCTGTCCCGCATATGCCTGTATTGCCGGATCAAAGATGGCCTTGCCGAGACCCGCCATAAACAGTGCGACCAGCACAACGCCATAGAATGGCAGAAAACCGGCAACCAGCATTCCTGCCGCCAGCAGTCCCATCCCTGCCAGCAGCATAAGCCTGTATCCCCATTTATCTCCGGCAGGTCCGAACAGGGGACTCAGGATGCTTGACAGCTGATTGACGGCGATCAGAGAAGTGACTGCTTCCAGTGAAACCCCCATGCCGCGTCCAAGCGCGGGCGCGAAGGGATAGGGGAAACGTCTGGCAGTGTTCAGAAGGAGCCGGCATAAAGTGGCTGTTCCGATCCTCCAGGCCAGACGGGAATTGTTGTTTTTAGGTGTGGCAGGCGCCGGTTTGGATATTAAACTCACTATTTTTCCCATTTATACCCGTGGAGCTTCACAGCTTTTTCTCCAGGATCTGGGCCGCTGTATGAATTATATCCCACGCCCCGCCGAAGGATGGACTGTAGGCGAGATCCATGTAGCCTGTCTCGTCAAGCCCCATGCCGGACCACAGACACGCGGACAGAACATTGATACGGCTTACCGCCCCGCTCTGTCCCACCGCCTGCGCGCCTAGTAATTTCCCCGAAACCCTGTCCGCAATCAGCTTGAGCCCCAGTTTATGCCCTCTATTCATGGATCGCGCCACGGGAGTTCCCCAGATTATGTTGCTTGCGGGAGAATATCCGCTTTTCTCCGCCTCCCTCTCGTCAAGGCCGGTCATGGCAACTTCCAGGTCAAACATCTTAAAAGATTGAGCGCCCACAACCCCGGGGAATACCATGGGGTATCCGGCAATATTACGACCGGCCACCCGTCCCTGTTTATTCGCCATATCTCCCAGTGGGATATGGACCCATTTTTTACTCACCCGGTGATATGACTCACAGCAGTCACCCACGGCAAAGATCTCCTCGCGTGATGTATGCTGTGAAGAATCCACACTGATGGCGCCGGATTTGCCTGTTGTAAGACCCGCTTCACGCGCCAGCCGGGTGTCGGGTTTTACACCCAGGGCGAATATGATAATGTCGGTCTCTATTTCCCCCTCGCCGGTAACCAGGCGCAGTCCCCCTGCACCCTTTTCAACCGCAACAGGGGAGTTATGGGCGACAAAGGATACCCCGTTTTTCGTAAGCTCCTCCAGCACCACCCCGGAAAATACCGGGTCCCACTTCTTGACCGGAAGCTCGCCTCTGTACACGATACTGGTCTCGAGACCGAGATTTCTCAGGGCTTCGCTCATCTCCATGGCGATAAATCCGGCCCCGACTATCACCGCCCTGCGGCAGCTGTTACCCCTTATATATTCCCTGATGTTAATGCCGTCCCGCAGGTTTTTCAGGGTAAAGACTCCCTCCTGCATCGTGCCGGGTATATCGGGCAGGGTCGCCTCAGAGCCGGTCCCCATGACAAGGGCATCGTATGACAGTCTTTCGCCATTCGCCAGAAGAACCTCACCCCTGTCGACCTCAATACCCTCAACGCGGGTATTAAGTCTAACCTTTATCCCCGTTTCTTCGAACTTCTCGGGGGTTCTCGCGATAAGCTTTTTCGGATCCCTGATTACATCACCGATGTAATAGGGCATGGGTCAGGCGGCATATGAAACAAACTCGCCCATCTCCAGCATAGTCACATCCAGGGATGGATCTCTCCTTTTTGCCTCCGCGGCGGCGGAAGGTCCCCCCGCTCCGCCCCCTGCTACTACCAGTTTTCTGTTCATCTGTTTTCTCCCCACCGTTTTTTCACAAGTATAACAGTGATACCGAAGATAATCATCGCAAGGCAGAGGATCTGCCCCATGCTGAGCATACCCGCGATAAGACCCACCTGAGGATCCGGCTGTCTGAAAAATTCAATACAAAAACGCACCGCTCCATAACCGACAAGATACAGGCACAATAGAGATCCGTCAAACCAGCTCTTTGTCCTGACGCCCCACAGGATCGCGAAAAGAAATATGCCTTCAAAAAAGGCCTCGTAAAGCTGGGATGGGTGACGAAGCCGGAGAAGCGGGTCCAGAGGGAAATACATGCCCCACCATACATCCGTTACACGCCCGTACAGTTCCCCGTTCAGGAAATTGCCGATTCTTCCGAATGTATATCCGAGCGGTATCGCGGGGCAGAAAAGATCCGCAAACCGCCAGAAATTTATCGCGCGCCGCCGGCAGAACCAGACAGATGCCACGACAATACCCGCAAGACCGCCATGGTACGACATGCCGCTGATTCCGACAAACCGGAAGCCGTCGGAAAGATCAAAGGGAAATATAATGTAAAGGGGATGCGCCGCGTAATATTCGAGATTATAGAAGAGGACATATCCCAGTCGAGCCCCTATCAGAAGCCCCGCTATTGCCCACACAGAATAGTCCTGGACAGTTTCCTT
>JAUXBI010000169.1 GCA_030619435.1 Syntrophaceae bacterium | reverse complement strand
TGATCACAACCTCCTCTGCGAATAAATGAGCGGCGGATATCGCCGTTCAGGTAAATTGGCTTGTCTTGCCGAGATGTTTCGGGTATGCGAAAGACCAGAACTGTCTTATCCTCTACATCGATTAATTCCGTTTCGACCTTAATGTCGTGATTCACTTTATTATCGGCACGTAGCGCGCTCAAAAAATCATTCTGAACTTTGTCAACCTCAAGAACACCCGCGACTCCATAATGGCCTTTGTAATCACTGACACCAAACACCAGCCAGCCGCCATCGGTATTTGAAAAAGAGGACACGGTCTCATAGGCGGACTCAGGCACACTGCGCTGAGCCTTCTTAAATTCAACATTATTCCATTCATGCCCATTAAGGAGTTTGATCAATTCATCTTTTGTCATATTATTATCCTTTGTTGATCACTCCAATACAATAATCACTTTGCAGGGTTTTCTCGCCCTTGGTGGTCTCATTCAGGTATTTCTAAAAAGCTCCGCTTGTCGACGCCAATTCCATCCTTTAATTTTTTTCAATCTTTAATGACCACCTTTTCTGCTTCGCGTTTTCTCTGACATGTATTTCTGCCAGGTTGAATGATTCCTTCAGTATCTTTATGTTCCGGTTTTTCATACCCCGAAGATTCGATACATCTTTGGGGGCCACGGAAAACACAATATCCCTGTCCCTCAGATCTGCCGATTTCAGAAGGTCCGATGCTATATCCAGGAATATGGCTCCCTCCACGAGCGACCGGAATGCCGGGTGAAACGGGCCGGCAATGATGTTATCATCTGTCTCCATTTCCTTTGTTGTGTGAAGTCCCAGTCTTATAACAGGTATATCGGCCTTTTGAAACCTCAACAGGGCGTGTTTACAGAGTTCAACGGCGTCGTCCAGTGTCGGTGGTCGATACTCACCCTCAAGATATGACTTTGCCAGGGGAGTATCTTTGAACACAATAGTCGGATGGATTCTCACAGTATCAGGCCGCAGGCCGATAATTTCCTCCACGGTATATTCAAACCGCTTCCGGGTATCGCCGGGGAGACCGACCATCAAGTGCACCCCGGTTTCAATCCCTTTTTTCTTTAAAAGTCTTACCGCGTTTCTTACATCTTCCGACGAGTGACCCCTTCCCGAGAGGGACAACACCTCGTCAACCATTGATTGAGCGCCTATTTCCACGGTGGAGACATTGTATCGTGTGAGAAGCTCAATCCTGTTATCGTCTATATAGTCGGGTCTTGTTGATATCCTTATGGATTTTACCATGTCCGCATTTACATAGGATTGCGCAATGTCCAGCAGTTCAATCTGGTAATCCCTGTCCATTCCGGTGAAATTTCCACCATAAAAGGCGATCTGATCGAATTTTCTTCCGCTGTCTTTCAGATGACGGTCACAGATATTCCGGATGGTATCCTCTGTGAGTCTGCCGGGATAGTCTCCGGCGGTTATCCTTTCGTTGCAGAACACGCAACGGTTGGGGCATCCCCTGTATATCACGAATATAGGGATTATCAGTGGTTTCATATCGATTCCAGTTTCTGCAGCGCTTTTCGAGCCGCGTCCTGTTCGGCCTCTTTCTTGTTTTTCCCGGTCCCGGTTGTTGAGATAATATCTCCGATGGATGCCTCTATATCGAAGGTCTTGTCATGATCCGGTCCGGATGCGCCTATAATTCGATATTGAGGTACTAATCTGAACCTGCCCTGGCTGGTTTCCTGGAGGAGCGATTTGTAATCCAGATATATTGGACTTTCGACCCACTCATCGACAAGAGATTGAAAGGCTGTCTCTATAAACCGGAGCGCGCTTTCGTATCCCCCGTCAAGATAAATGGCGCCTATAATCGCTTCGCCGGCATCTCCCAGAATGGAATCCTTGTCCCTGCCTCCGGAATTTTCTTCCCCCCTACCGAGAAGCATGAAGCCGCCTACCCGGTATTCCCGCGCCAGTCCGGCCAGTGGTTGCTCATTGACCATGGCCGCTCTTACCTTCGAGAGCTGCCCCTCGGTATAGTCGGGAAACCTTTTCATCAGTATATCGCTCATGCATAGTTGCAGGACGGCATCTCCCAGAAATTCCAACCTTTCGTTGTCTTCCCATGCGAGATCAGGATTTTCATTGGCATAGGAACTATGGGTAAGAGATATATCAAGCAGTGTGATGTCACTGAATGTATAACTCAGTATCTCTGACAGTTCTTTAAGACTATCAATCCGTTCTTCGTCCATTCGCTTCTATCCTTCCAATGACTTTTTCCTTAATCATATGATCGCCAGTGACCTGTACAATGTGGTTTACAAGAGACATATCGCCTCCGGGGATAAGTACCGGCACATAATTGTCTGAAAATCCCTTTAGATAACCCGTTTCTTTGTCTCTGTTTTCCTCCACTAGAACGGAGAGCTTTTTTCCTAAGAACCCGCTGTTAAATTCTATCCTCTTCCGGTTGCCTATGTCCCGTAATATACCGGCGCGTTCTTTCTTAACCGATTTTATGACCTGATCGGGAAACGAGGAGGCAAGTGTTCCGGGACGCTGAGAATAGGGGAAAACGTGAAGATAGGCAAGCCCCAAGTTCTCAATAAAATTGACGGTGTTACAGAACTCTTTTTCCCCTTCACCAGGGAACCCGGTTATTATATCTGTCCCTATGGCGATTTCCGGGATCGTGGCCTGCAGTTTTTCCACAAGGTCTCTGAACAGCCCTGTATTGTAATGTCTTCTCATTAATTTCAGGATACTGTCGTCGCCGCTCTGAAGCGATATGTGGAGATGCCTGCATATTATCTTTGAGCTTCTTATGTGATCGATCATGTCGTCTGATATTTCTGTTGGATTAATGGAACTTATGCGCAGTCTCTCAAGGTTCGTACAATCTTCTATTTTCCTCAACAAACCTGGAAGATCAGATGGGGAGGAAAGATCGTGGCCATATTCACCAAGGTGGATACCTGTGAGAACAATCTCCCTGTGGCCGGTTTCGGTCAGGCTCTGTATCTGTCTGATTACATCCTCCTGCGGGAGGCTTCTGCTCCTCCCCCTCGCGTAAGGTATGATGCAGTAACTGCAGAACGCGTCGCACCCATCCTGTATCTTAAGGTATGCCCGGGTCTGTCCGGAGAATCTCGTTACCGGCAGATCTGAGAATGTTTTTTTCAGGCCTATATCGCTGACATCAATCTGTTGTTTTTCATTTGTAATGTTTTGTATGATTCCGGGAAGTTTCTCTTTCATCTCCGTTCCCGCGACCATGCTTACACCGGGCAGCGCGGCGAGCTTCTGCGGGGCAGTCTGCGCATAACATCCGGTTACGATAATCGGCGCGGAGGGGTTTATTCTGTGAGCCCTTCTTACAAGTTGTCTTGACTGAAAATCCGTCTTCGCGGTAACCGTGCAGGTATTCACTATATATACATCAGCCGGGGAAGTGAAAGGGACGACAGAGATTCCATCTGCCTCCAGTTTTTCGATAATGCCCGCTGATTCATAATGATTCACCTTGCACCCGAGTGTGGCCACTGCAACCCTAAGCATCGCGCAGCCTCCTCTCGATCCATCCCCCGCCCAGAAGGCAGTCTCCCTGATAGAAAACCGTCGCCTGACCAGGAGCCACCGCTTTTTGTGGTGTCTTGAATCTGACACTCACCCGTTTGTCCGGCAGGAATGTGATCTCGGAGTCGACGCCCCTGTGGCGGTACCTTATATGCGTCTTCGCGCGCAGGACATCCGGGCCGACGGGATCGGGAGATATCCAGGAACAGTTCGTAGCGATAAGACCGCTGGCCAGCTGGTCTTCCTCTCTTCCCACGATTACTTCATTTCTTTTGATGTCTATCTCCAGCACATAGTAAGGACGCTCAGAGGCGATATTCAAGCCCTTTCTCTGGCCTATGGTTACTGAATGTGTCCCCTGGTGTTTTCCCACGATATTCCCTTCTTCATCCACTATATTGCCGGGCCGTGGGAGGGTAACAGGATAATTTTCAAGGAAATCTCTATAATTGTCATCCGGTATAAAACAGATCTCCTGGCTTTCCTTCCCTGGAGGCAGGCCGAGACCGGACGCCATCTCTTTTATCTCCTCCTTTGTCCTGTCACCGTTTGGGAATAT
>JAUXBI010000215.1 GCA_030619435.1 Syntrophaceae bacterium | reverse complement strand
TTTTTCCGGAAGCATGCTTTGGTGTAGATTCCATAAGGCCCCTGGTATATGGATGGAGTGGTGTGGAAGAAAGTTCAAGTACACTGCAGTATTCCACCACTTTACCTGTATACATTACCGCGGCGTGCCTGGCCATCTCCGCGACTATTCCAAGGTCATGGGTTATAAGCATTACAGATGTCCCCACGTCCTCTTTCAGTTTGTTTATCAGATCGATAATCTGTGCCTGGATGGTCACATCGAGCGCCGTTGTGGGTTCATCCGCGAGCATCAATCCTGGATTGCACGCGAGTGCCATGGCTATCATTACACGTTGACGCATTCCACCGCTCATCTGGTGTGGATAATTGTTAAGCCTGTTTCGCGCGGAGGGTATGCCGACGAGCCGGAGCATATCGAAGGCGCGGTCCAGCGCGTCTTTTTTTGAAAGTCCTTCGTGAAGCCTTATCACTTCAGAGATCTGATCTCCAACTTTCAGGACGGGGTTGAGGGAATTCATCGGCTCCTGGAATATCATGGATATGTCGCTTCCGCGAAGCCTTCGCATCTCGTTTTCGTTAAGGCTGAGCAGATCGATGCCCTTAAAATTTATCTGTCCGGAGACAATTCGACCGGGCGGGTCCGCTATAAGTCTCATTATGGAGAGGGCGAGCACTGTCTTACCGCACCCTGATTCACCGACGATGCCCAGGGTGTCTCCCCTGTCGATGGAGATGTCCACTCCGTTAAGGGCCCTTACGGTACCGTTTCTCGTTTCAAAGTGTGTTTTCAGGCCTTTTACTTCAAGGATTTGCATTGGAAGACCGGCTCCTGTCCATAAGGAATTGCACGAGAAGCCTTACGCCTGCGCCAGACGCACCCTTGGGGATATAAGGCTTATCTTTCAGCAGGAGTGCGGGACCAGCAATGTCGAGGTGCACCCATGGATAATCACCCGTGAATCTCTTGAGCAGAAGAGCCGCGGTTATTGTGCCTCCTGCTCTTCCGCCGATATTTTTGATATCTGCCACATCGCTCTTTATCAGCTCATCATATTCATGCCACAGGGGGAGTTCCCATACCATTTCGCCTGTGGCATCCGAGGCGCTACGTATCTTTTCCTTCAGGTCGCTGTCTGTTCCCAGCATACCCGTAAGGTAATCACCCAACGCTATCACGCACGCTCCGGTCAGTGTAGCAAGGTCTATTATTGCCTCCGGCTTGTATCTTCCCGCGAAGGTAAGCGCGTCTGCCAGGATCAGGCGTCCCTCGGCATCGGTATTTTTGATTTCTATTGTGATGCCTGACATGCTTTTCAATACATCTCCCGGTTTGTATGCCTTTCCGCCCGGGAGGTTTTCCGTGGCAGGAATTATGCCCACCACATTCAGTGGTATTCTCAGTTCAGCAGCAGCCTTGATTATGCCGATCACCGCGGCGCCGCCGGACATATCCGATTTCATTTCATCCATTTTTTCGGAAGGTTTTATGGAGATTCCTCCGCTGTCAAAGGTGACTCCTTTACCGACCAGGACTATTGGCCTGTCGTTTTTACCGCCCCCATTGTATTCCAGTATTATCAGTTTTGCCTCTTCGACGCTGCCTTTCGAGACACCGAGCAGTGCGCCCATGCCCAGTTTTTTCATTGCGGTTTCATCCAACACCTCGAATTTGAGATTTCCCTCCTTCGCGACAGCACTGGCCCTGTCCGCCAGGATTGCGGGTGTCATATCGTTGGATGGTGTGGAGACGAGATCTCTCGCGCAGTAGACTGCCCGGGAGATAATCTCCGCTGCTTTTGCGCCGTCTTTTAGATCCTCCAACAGTCCGGGTCTGCCTTCTACTATAGTAAATTCGCTTATTTCCCCCTTTTTGTCCTCTTCCAGGGTTTTATAGGGTGTGAACCGGTACAGCCCCAGCATTGCGCCTTCAACGGCTGCCTGCGCTGTTTCTCTGATTGAGAATTCTGACTCGCCGAAATCAAGGGATGCGGCCAGCTGCGTTATGTTGAGATCCCTTATCTTCTGGCACGCCTTTGAGAATACCCCTCTTAATTTTTCAAGGTTGAATTCCTCCCTTTTACCCAGGCCCGCAATCATTATCCTCCTGCTACGAATCAATCCTCTCGTATATACAACCGAAGAACTGTAGAGTTTTCCTTCAAAATCTCTCTGCTCAATCAGCTCGGTAATAAGGCCGTTGCACTTTTCGTCAAGGAGACGGGCCGCTCCTTCTGGCATTTCATTATCTTCAAAATGCCCCACAAGCAGTATCTCGCAATCAAAATTTGTAAGAGCCCCCGTTTTTACAGTAATATTCATTTGTACCCCCTGAAATTGTTGTATGACCCCAAAAAATAGCACATGAGCGCGAAATGTCAATCTTCCGTGTGCTCGTCTCCGTTCTTTGCGGGATGTTTGCCGATGGAGTCTATTTCTTCACTGATCTTTTCGGCCATTTCACTGCCGGTTGGGAAGAAGCCTTTAGCAGCCTTGAAGTGAAAAAGCGCGCTTTTGAGTTTATGCTTTTTCTTAAAGAAGATTCCGAAATTGTAGTGGGACTCTCCGGGCATGTTGATCTTTCCATAGAGCATTGCCAGATTATAATGCATAGGGATGTCATCCGGATTTTCTTTCATGAATTTTTTATAAAGCTCGAGAGCGGCGTTATAATGCCCGGCGGTATCGTACGATCTTCCCAGATACAGGATAGTGCGGGCGTTCTTCCCGTCTATGGAATGGGCTTTCTGCAGGGCATCTATCGCGTCGGATGTCTTTCCAAGGTTAAAGTAGCTGATGCCCAGATCTCGAAGAATATCGGCATCATCAGGGGACAGCGATAGTGCCCTGCGAAAATTAGCGAAGGATTCCATTGTCTTGCCAAGCTTTTCCTGAATGACCGCGAGTCCGTACAGGGCGTCCGGGTTGTTGGGATCTTTTTTCAACACGTTCTGAAAATATCTGAGACTTGAGTCGAGGTCTTTTCGGTCAATGACCAGTATGGTTTTTATCCTTTCCAGACCTCCTGTTATGCTTTCAGAACCTCCCTTCGTGTATCTTGTCTGAAGTAGACCGTCTAGATATATTATTCTGTCTCCTGTGCCGGGATGGGTCAGAAAATAGGAGGGTATGGAATTTGAGTAGAATTCATACTTTCTCATAATTTTCAGAAAGTCCAGCATCCCCT
>JAUXBI010000088.1 GCA_030619435.1 Syntrophaceae bacterium | reverse complement strand
GCAAAATACCATTCTTCGGATTTGCCCTATATAAATCGAGGAACATATTTATAGATCGCTCCGACAGACAGAAAGCGGCAAGAAGTATCCGTGATGGAATGAAACAACTTCCCGCGGGCGTCAGTGTCATGTTTTTTGCCGAAGGCACGAGGTCACCCGATGGAGAGATCCATGAATTTAAAAAGGGGGGATTCGCGACGGCTGTGGAAGGCGGCCTTCCCATTCTTCCGGTAACAGTAAACGGCAGCAGAAAGATTCTTCCGAAAAAAGCCCTCGCATTCAACCCGGGCGTTATAGAGGTGGTCATAGGAAAGCCTATTGTCACGGAAAACTATACCCACGACAACCTGGAAGATCTTATGGATGAGACCAGAAACATTATCGTCTCCAATTTCAACCCCGATTATCCCGGAAAGAGCATGTCATGAAAATATCAACAAAAGCCGCCCTTCTGTCAGGGCTTATATTCCCCGGAACAGGGCAGATACACCTGAAACGATTCCTGAGGGGCATCACCATAATGGTGTTTACCTTTTCAGGGATTGGTGTCATTGTCTGGATGGCCACTGTCAGGGCACTCGCTATGCTCGAGGAGATACAGAATCAGTTGAATCAGGTTGATATGGCTACCATATCAAATGTGGCCCTGGCCTCCTCGGCGGATCACCCCTCAATATATTACAAACCCATTTTACTGTTTATTGTTTGTTGCTGGCTCTTTTCCATAATAGACGCTTACAGGATAGGAAAAAAGAGGGAACGTTCAGAGAAAACTCAAGGATCACCTATCCCATGAAATGCAGCGCCGCTGAGACCCTTGCATCTCTGACAGGCAAACATAGGATGTACCTGACTTTATGGATCCCGGCGTACACAAAAAGATAGCAGACGCCGTAAGACAAGCGGTATTATAGGGGTAGGGACTTGCTTTTTGTTGTTTCAGCTTATATGTAAATACAAAACAAAAAACCGGGGCTATTCTGTTGACACATTGATCTGCTCTACAGCTGCCTCAGTTTCAACGAAACGGAAAGGAATAGGAAATGAGTTGGTGGGGAAAATTGATAGGGGGTTCGGTCGGATTTTTCTTCGGAGGTCCTCTGGGTGCACTTTTGGGCACCGCGGTGGGACATAGCTTTGATCATGCCAAAACAGTTGCCGGCGGCGGGAATTTCGGATTCGGAAATCCCGAGCGGGTGCAGATTGCCTTCTTTACGGCAACCTTCTCCGTGATGGGCCATCTGGCGAAAGCGGATGGAAGGGTTTCCGATGAGGAGATCGCGGCGGTGCATACTGTCATGAGGAATATGCAGCTTACTCCGGAACAGCAGCAGGCTGCTCTCAATCTGTTTAATGAAGGCAAACGTCCCGATTTTCCGCTTGACGATATCCTGGAGCAGTTCAGACGGGAGTGTCATGGAAGGCGCAGTCTCATACGGATGTTTCTTGAGATTCTTCTGGGAACAGCAATGGCTGACGGAGAAATTCATGACTCGGAACTCTATATTCTCTATTACGTCTGCGATCATACCGGCTATCCCAGGGCGGATTTTGAGCGCATCGTACGAATGATGCAGGCGGGACAGCATGCGGGAGGTAGTGCGGGCTTCGACCGGAAATATAGCGCGGACAACACCCGTCTCAAGGATGCCTATGGCGTATTGGGGCTTTCTAAAGAAGCCTCCGATGATGAAGTCAAAAAATCGTATCGGCGTCTCATGACGCAGTACCATCCCGACAAGCTTGTTTCCAAAGGTCTTCCGGATGAGATGATGAAATTCGCCACCGAAAAAACCGGGGATATCAAGGCGGCCTACGATCTCATACGAAGCTCCCGAAAACTCCATTGACAAACCGGGGGTTGGGTTTCAGATAAATGCATCCCCCCGGAAAGGAACCTCGTCCTAGCGGCCCTTCCACTCCGGTTTTCTCTTCTCCAGAAATGCGCTAACCCCTTCGAGGGCATCCTCTGTTGTGCATAATCTGGCCAAGACTTCGTCGGCAAGGACAAGCTTCTGACGGAAGGTCATATCCATCATTTCATAGTAGAATTCCTTCCCGACCCGTACCGCTACGGGGCTTTTGTCGATGAGTTTCCTGGCAAAGGCCTCTGTTTCTTCCTTCAGCTTTTCGAGTGGCACCACTTTGTTTAGAATTCCCAGGCGCTCCGCTTCTTTTGCGTCTATCATTTCTCCGCAGAGCAGCATCTCGAGCGCCTTCTTTTTAGGGAGAAAACAGCTCAGCGGGGCAATTGGTCCTGAACACAGGAGACCGACGTTTATCGCCGAGGTGCCGATTTTTGTTTCTTCCGATGCAATCGCAAAATCCGCCGCTGCCAGAAGACCCGCCCCGTTTGCCACCGCGAATCCATGGATGGAGGCAATTACCGGCTTTCCCATGGAGGCTATCGTGAGATGCATTTCACCCATGAGTTTTATCCACGCGTGGTATTCTGAAGGTGTCTTCCCCTCAAATTCACTGACATCTACACCTGTTGAAAAGGCCTTCCCTTCTCCCCTTACTATAACCACCTGAATTGCTTCGTCTTGTTCCATCTGGAGCAGGGCCTCGTTCAGTTCTTCCGCCATCTTCGTGCTGAACGTGTTAAACTGTTTCGGGCGGTTGAGAGAAATAGTTCCTGTCTGATTCTCTTTGGCGGTTAGTATTGTTTTAAAAGACATGAATGACGTCCTCCTTTTCCCGGTTATATGTATCTGATGGCTTTGACAAATGACATTTTCTGTTCGGGTAAGTCAAACAAATTTTGAAAAATCCTGACAAGAAGACTCTATAAAGAAAACCGGGTGCAGAAATTGGGCTTTGAATTTTCCCCTGAACAAAAATTTGACAGCACCATTAAATAAGTGTAGCTTTTTTGACGCGAGCAAACGTCTATACACGTATCACCGAAGAAGGGAGTATGGAGAAATGGAGAGAAAATCAACAGCTAAAGCCAGTAATTAAGTATTGTCCCCAAAATTTCATACAACCCTGAGGAACAGGAGGTAATACCATGGCCCATTACGGAACGATCTTCAGAAAAAGAGAGGTACGGTTCTATCCTGAAGGCTCAAAATCTGCTTTTCGAGTAGCTGCATTTGCGCTATCGATCTTCGCAATCCTCACCTTTGGGGCATGCACACATATTGATGTGCCTGACCAGATCGTCGGTCAGTCGGCCGCATATATGGACTGGGGTAAAAAACCCCCTTCTGCGGCGGACCGGGCAAAACACGAATTAGAGGAGAAACACCCCTTTGAATGGTGGTACTTCGACGGGCACCTCGATAATGGGCAGACTTTTGCCGGTACCTTTTTCGATCCCAGTTTCACCACGGGTAAACCCGGGGTCACTTTCTCTCTGTATTCACCCGACTGGTCCAGGGAAGCATACGGGATTACCCTTGCCCCGGGGGAAATAAGATCTTCCACCGAAGACGTCTGTGTGGAAACCAAGGCCGGTTTTATACGCCGTCTCAACGATGAAACCTATCACGTCCGTTGGGAGCTGGATGATATCGAGGTGGACTTCAGACTGACCACGGAAGTCCCCGGCTGGCAGCCTTCGAGAGGGGACAGCGTTAACGAATCTTATCTCGACCTTTTCTGGGCTGTCCACCAGGCTCGCAACCACATAGAAGGCACTATCACCCGCAATGGTGTCACAACCAAGGTAACCGGAACAGGTTACGCCGATCACAACTGGGGTCGTAAAAGGCTGAATGAAATAACCCGCCGATGGGTCTGGGGGCGTATCTTCGCCGATGAATATACCATTATTTACGCCGATGTGGATTACTGTGACTCTTCCCTCGAATCCAGGCCATTATACATAGCAAAGGGAAACAGGGTCATCGTAGGAACGGGCAGCCCTACGATTCGTCAATGGGATTTTGTCACACACCCCGTCCTGGAGCGATATTACCCGAAACGGATCTCCATAGATTTTGAAGATGACGGAGTAAAGGCCCACATCAATATCAAGTATAAACACCTCGTAGAAAATGTGGATCTTCTCACGGTATCCGGTCTCAGCGGATTAACACAATGGCTGGCACGAACCTTCATTGCCCGCCCAAATTACTTCCGTGTAATCGCCGACTATGAAGGAACCATCGAAACGAAAGGTATCAAGGACAGGATATCCGGCGAGTGTCTCTATGAAATAATGGGATTTGAATAAGAAATCAAGCGTTTCAGGATAGTAAGACAAAAAAATATCTACAAAGGACAGGCGATACCGGAAGGGCAGTCCAAAAAGCTACCCTTTATTTTCTGACTTTCCAGTGAGGATTTGAGTCCCGAAGGAATCGGAAATTAAATAATCATGAATAGTAAAATGAAAAAAATATTTTTTGTTCTGTTTACATCAGCCATTATAATTACTGCCTGCGGTCCGGAAACAAGCTGTACTTCAGATAAAACAATAGGAATTACCTATGGAAAAATACAATCAATTCTTGCCTGTTCCAATATTGATATTAATTCAGAATATATCACCCAGATAAATAATCATGGCGGATGCGTTGAGAAAATTTCAGTATACGATGACGCTGATGATATCGCAAAAAAACTCAAAAAAGTAAAAGCAATCCTAATACCCGGAGGACTTGATGTAAAGCCATCAAGATACAATGAGGAAGATGATCCTCTTCTTGAGAGTGTTGATGAAAAACTCGATGTGCTTGAATTCAAAGTCCTTCAATACGCTAAGGAAAACAAACTCCCGGTTCTTGGCATATGCAGAGGACATCAGATATTAAATGTTTTTTATGGAGGATCATTATATCAGGATATTCCTTCACATTATAAATCCGAAAATAAAGTTGTTCATAGAAAAACAAAAGGTTGGCTGATCATCAACCTACCACAGCCCTGCTTCCATGATATAACCATACAGAAAGGAAGTCTGCTGCATTCAATCCTCGGCGCTGACAGAATTAATGTTAATTCATATCATCATCAGGGAGTTAAAGCAGTTGCACCGGGATTTTCAGTTGCGGCAAAATCTGACGACGGATTCATCGAAGCAATTGAATGGAAAGGAGAACCTTTTATTATTGGAGTTCAGTTTCACCCGGAAAAAATGGCAGAAGAAAGACCTCAATTTAAAAGGATTTTCCAGGAATTTCTTAATCGGATTGACTGAACCTGATAATATGAACTTAGAGCTTCCAGGCAAATTCTTTCTCGCGCCAATGGCGGAAGTAAACTACTATCGGCTAAAGCTGGTAGTAGTTTACTTTTTGACTTTCCAGCGGAGATTCTACATCCCAAAGTAATCGAAATTTAAAGCCATCTGTTGAGGGTTTTTCTTACCCGACATCGTGATCAGATTTTCATCTTGCCACCCTGCTTTTTCACGACTTAATCGAAGGTCAGTTATAAACAATCATTGACAAAGCCCTTTGATACGCTGATAATCAAGCATGTTTTAACATAATTGACATAGAATTACAGGAGGCTGCATAGAATATAACCGGAGGGAACACTATCCGATCCACGAGATTTGATAATGACTTGAAATCAATTTCTCAGTCCAACCCTAAATGGACCAAACCGTTCCACCCGATAATTCAACCAAAGATGATTTCACTGCAAAACATATCGAAACAGTACAGCGGAAAATATCTCTTCAGGGATCTCTCTCTCCATATAGAAGACGGAAACCGGATTGCCTTCGTGGGACGGAACGGAACAGGCAAATCCACGCTGATGAAGATAATCCTGCGGGAAATCGAAGCAGATTCGGGAAAAATCATCCAATCCAGGTTTAACAGCGTAGGCTATCTTCCCCAGGATAGTGTGTATCACACGGGTCGAACCCTTTTCGAAGAAGCGGCAACCGCCTTTGATGACCTGAACCGTCTCCATGAAAGAATCCGAGAAATAGGTGATGAAATTTCGGGCATCACTTCTATGGAGGGGGGCAACTCTCCGGAATTGCAGGAACTTATTGATGAGATGGGACAGGCTCAGAGCATCCTGGAACACCGGGAGGGATACAATATAGAGATAAAGGTAAAGCAGATCCTTTCAGGTCTCGGATTTAACGAAAAGGACATGTCCCGAATGACAGAGGAGTTCAGCGGTGGCTGGCAGATGAGAATAGCCCTCGCTAAGCTGCTCCTCAGGGAACCATCTATTCTGCTGCTTGACGAACCCACCAATCACCTTGATATGGAATCCCTGGAATGGATTGAAGGATATCTTAAATCGTACAGGGGTTCTATTGTGCTGGTATCTCACGACAGCCGCTTTCTTGACAATCTCGTCGAGAGGGTAATCGAAATATCCATGGGAAAAGCCACCGAATACACAGGTGATTACTCATCCTGTCTGATTCAAAAGGCCCAGCACCTCGAAATGTTGCAGTCCTCTCTCAGAAACCGGCAGCGCATGATTGACAGTACTACACGCTTTATAGAGCGATTTCGTTATAAAAACACCAAGGCAACACAGGTCCAGAGCCGTATCAAGATGCTCGAAAAGTTGGAACATATCGAGATAGATAAAGAGGAAAGTTCCATATTTTTCAATTTTCCGGACCCGCCACGTGCCGGCAGGGTGGTAATGGAGATATCGGACCTTACAAAGGCCTACGGGAACAACCTGGTATTGGAGGAAATATCCTTCATCATCGAACGCGGAGACAGAATCGCCCTTCTCGGGGTCAACGGTTCCGGCAAGTCCACGCTCGCGCGTATTATAGCCGATGTTGACACCTTCCAGGGCGGTTTCAGAAAACCGGGGCACAATGCGGTTATTTCTTACTATGCCCAGAACATAGTGGAAGGGCTGGACCCGGACAAGACAGTCCTGCAGACACTTGACACTGTCGCTCCCCTCAACTCCCCCGGTGAGATGCGAACCCTTCTCGGTTGTTTTCTCTTTAAGGATGACGACGTATTTAAACCGGTTTCCGTCCTGTCAGGAGGCGAGAAGAGTCGGCTTGCCCTCGCCAAAATGATTCTGAAGCCCGCGAATTTATTAATAATGGACGAGCCGACGAATCACCTCGACACGCAGTCAAAAGCCATCCTCCAGCGCAGCTTCAAAAAATTTTCCGGGGCATACGTAATCGTGTCCCACGACAGAGATTTTCTCGCGCCGCTTATAAACAAGGTTGCCGTGCTGAAGGACAACGATCTGAGCATATACCACGGGAATGT
>JAUXBI010000039.1 GCA_030619435.1 Syntrophaceae bacterium | reverse complement strand
GACGAAGGGATAACCCCTTCTCTTATGACAACAGGTGGGTCAACGGTTGTGTCCACAATAGTAGAACCCGCTCCACCCGGCGTCCTGCCCCCGTCGATGACGGCATCCAGGTTTTCACCTATACTGCTGACCACTTCTTCAACCGACACACATTCTTTCTGACCGGACCGGTTGGCGCTGGTGGCCGTGATAGCGCCGGAAAGACTCCTTGCCAGGAGGGTCGCGACGGAATTGCTGGACAGACGAATACCTATTTTCCCGGTTTTTGCCGTCAGTTTCCGGGGAACATCCTGGGATGCCTTAAACAGCAGTGTGATCCCCCCGGGCCAGAACCGATCCATGAGGATTTCCGCTGCCGGGGTGATCTCTTTCGCGAACCTTGCAAGATCTTCACGAGCGCCTATAATGATGGAGATGGGTTTGTTGAAATCTCTTCCCTTGATAGCGTATATCTTTTCCAGAGCCTGTGGATTTCCGATGTCAGCGCCGAGGCCATAGAAGGTCTCTGTAGGATAGGCGACAACGCCCCCTTCCTCCATAATTCTTACCGCCTTCATTATTGACGATCCGCCGGAATTTATCTCTATGACAGGTACCATTTTTCACCGCGAAGCATAGATAGAAAAACAGAGCCGTCCTATAGCTTCTGCTGTTTTTCCTCGATATTATCGGCCATTTTTCTGATGTACACATCCAGTTTCCTGCGGAGACCTTCATCTTCCAGGGCGAGTATTCTGACTGCCATCAAAGCGGCGTTTTTTGCCCCCGCTTTTCCTATGGCCATTGTGGCCACGGGTATTCCTCCCGGCATCTGCACCGTGGAAAGGAGCGCGTCGAGCCCTTGAAGAGAAGACGAATCAATCGGAACGCCAATTACAGGCAGTGGTGTCTGTGACGCGATGACACCGGCAAGGTGCGCCGCCATACCCGCTCCGACGATGATAACTTTGACGCCGCGCCGAGCGGCCTCGGCTGCAAACAGTGATGTTCGCTCCGGCGAGCGATGCGCGGATGTCAGAAACAGTTCATGCGGAATATCGAATTCTTCGAGGATTAATGCCGCTTCCTTTATTACGGGAAGGTCGGAATCGCTCCCCATTACTATGCTTACCAGTGTTTCTCTTTTTTCTTTCATCGTATTCTGTCTCCCTGAAAAGAAAGTATACACATTATGAAAAAGGATAACGTAATTGAACCGAAAAAGCCAGAGTCATTTATTGATGATCTCATTGTAGATATTTTCCGCGACACCCACGCGTTCAAATGACTTTCCCTTGACAAAAATAAATTTGTGTTCATAGATGCAGGCACATATTCATGAAGGAGGTGGTTTTACATGGAACTCATGGAAGCTATAACCAATAGAAGAAGTGTCCGGAAATTCACGGATTATTATGTAACCGATGAAGAAATCAGGGAAATACTCAACGCGGCACGACTGGCGCAGTCATGGGCAAATACGCAGGTATGGGAATTTGTCGTGGTGAGAGACCGTGATCTGATAAAAAATGTAACGGAAACCTATTCTCGCGGAAACCGGGCAACAGAATGTTCTATGTCCGCCTCGGTATTGATTATTGCTTGTGCGAAGATGGGCGTTTCCGGATCCAAAGGTGGCGAAGATAAAACAAAATTCTCTGAGTGGTTCATGTTTGACCTCGGAGTGACGGTTCAGAACCTCTGTCTCAGGGTACATGAACTGGGACTGGGAACGGTTGTTGTTGGGTTGATAGATCATGATGCCTGCAAACAGCTTCTTGCAGTTCCGGAAGGGTACGAAGTTATTGTCGCCATACCTGTTGGCAAGCCGGTTACAGTGGAAACTGGTCGACCGCGTAAAAGCCTTGATGAATGCGTGTATCTGGACAGGTTCGGGAATTTACTCCATTTGCAGGGGTATCCTTCGAAAGATAAAAGGAGCGAATAATGCCGGGGAGGGCGTTTGCCTGCCCCGTGGATGGTTGTAACCGGTGTTGGAGGGAAGGGCTTTTGTGCAGGTCTCGGCAAAAGTCCTTTATCAAAACAGGAATTTACTACAAAACAGAATGATTTATGGTCTCGAGTGCGTTTTCTTCGAGAATATGTACCACAAATATAAGTGTTTGAAATCTATCATCCTTTGTATGGCCGTGGTAAAAACGGTAATATATCTGTTGAGCTATAACCGCAAGTCTGAAGATTCCAAAGCACAGATAGAAATCAAAATTGTCGATGGAGATGCCCGATTTCTCCGCGTATCTGTCAACCAGTTCATTCCTGGTAAGCATTCCAGGCATATTTGTAGGCATTGTACGCATTGCCTGTACGTTTTGTGAATCATCCTTCTGCACCCAGTAAGCCAGAGAACTTCCAAGGTCCATCAGGGGATCGCCCAGAGTCGCCATTTCCCAGTCCAGAATGCCGACGATTTTCAAGGGGTCTTCCGGTGAGAGTACCAAATTGTCGAGTTTGTAATCATTATGGATGATTGTAGCCCTCTCCGTTTCAGCTGGCATCTTTTCGTTCAACCACTCGATGACCCGTTCAAAATTGGGTGCATCGTTCGTAACGGCTGCCCTGTAGCGGTCGCTCCAGCCTTCCACCTGTCTCTTAACGTATCCTGATGGTTTGCCAAAATCCTCAAGCCCTATACTGACATAATCTATGGAGTGAAGTTTGCAGTGCAGATCAAGGAGGTTTTCACACAATCTGCGCGCCTGCTCAGGTGTAAAGGTAAGTCCCTTTGGGGGATCTTTTCGCAGAATAATTCCGGGAATGCGTTCCATTATGTAAAAGGGAGATCCCATAACGGATTCATCTTCGGTATACACAAGCGGTTTCGGACAGTAGGGAAAAACCGGGTGCAGCGCGGATAGTCTCCGGTATTCTCTTCCCATATCATGAGCGGTTTTTGCCTTCGTGCCGAATGGAGGCCTCCTCAGCACCAGATCACGGCCGCCCACCCTGATCAGATAGGTAAGGTTGGAGAAGCCGCTCGGAAACTGTTTTATATGGAGTTTGCCCCCAACTTCCGGCACATTGTCATTCAGGAATTCCTCTATCTTTTTCGCGTCAAGTTCTTCACCCGTTCTCACATTCACCGGTTTGTCGATTACGTCCATAGTTTCCTCTCAATTTCTAATTCTTCTCAGTTAAGATATAGGACTCTATAAAATCCACAAGGAAATGGGAATAGTCTTCTACGGTGACTTTTCTCCTTTCATATTTCCACCTCTTGAGGTACCAGTCTTGAAGGGTTGCCTTGATTGCCGCCGCTGTGAGACCAGCATCGACAGGGGAAAAGATTCCGGACGATATCCCCTCTTCGATTATGTCCAGAAACACCTTTTCCGTGGCAAGTTCAGATTCTATAGCCCTTTTGTGTTCTTCTTTTCCAAGGTTTTTTGTCTCCATATAGGAAAAGTAGAACCAGGGCTGCATGACCTCGCTCAGATACAAATGGGTCTGCACAGTCCTCCTGAGTTTTTGACGGGGATCGTCAACGCCGGATGTGCAATCAGTGAGTATCTTTATAACAACTGTTCTCCCCTGTTCCTGTATCATGTCGAGGAGATCATCCTTGCTTGAAAAACAGTTGTACAGGGCTCCCATGCTGAGTCCGGTTCCGGCACTCAGATCTCTCATGCTCATGGTGGGAAAGCCCTTTTTATTGCTTATGGCCAGCGCCGCATCGAAGATTTTTACAAGGTTCCTGACCGCCACATCTTCTTTCTTAATCCTGATACTTTCCCTGTTTTCGAGAAAAAATCTTCTGCAGATATCCTCTTTAGATATGTGTAGAAGATCTTTAAAGGCATCAAATTTCAATTCAGCTCTCCCCAGATCCTGTTGGTGATTATGAGGCATTCATCCATTCCGGAATATGCGACGCCTATCTGACGTCCCTGTCTTCGTATCTTCTCAGGATTCTCCGCGCAACCGACATCTTGTGCACCTCGTCAGCTCCGTCATATATCCTTGCGGCGCGCTCATGCCTGTAGAAGAATGGAATTATAACATCATCAGTCATACCCAGGCCGCCGTGTACCTGCAGGGCCTTATCTATGACATCCTGCATCACATTGGCCACGAAGAACTTTATGAGCGCTATGTCTTCCCTTGCCTCCTTCACTCCCAGCTCTTCGATTTTCCACGCGGCATTGAGTGTCATCAGGCGTGCGGCCTGGATATTTGCGGCGCACTCCGCGATCCATGACTGTATTATCTGCTTGGTGGCAAGTGTCTTTCCATCACGGGAAATCATTCTTTCGGAGGCCCTCTTGCACATAAGGTCAAAAACCCTGTTACATATGCCGATCCATCTCATACAGTGATGTATTCTGCCTGGTCCGAGGCGCTCCTGCGCGATTACGAATCCATGTCCTTCAGGTCCCAGGAGGTTTTTCCGCGGTACGCGGCACGATTGGAGCAATATTTCACTGTGGGATGCGTAATCGTCCCCGACATGGCCCATTACCGGTATGTTCCTCACAAGATTGAACCCCGGGGTGTCTATCGGCACAATTATCATGCTGGCCTGCATATAGGACGGGGCGTCGGGATTGGTAACCGCCATGACTATGGAAAATTCGGCACCGTCTGCCGCAGTTGAGTACCATTTCTGACCGTTGATAACATAATCATCGCCATCTTTGATGGCGGTCGTGTCCATCATCACGGGGTTGGAGCCTGCCAGTTCCACCTCCGTCATTGAAAAGCAGCTTCTTATCCTGCCATCCACCAGGGGCCTGAGATATTCCCCTTTTTGTTCATCGGTGCCATAGAGGTGCAGTATCTCTATGTTACCGGCATCCGGCGCCTGGCAGCCGAATATATAATGCCCGAGAGGAGATCTTCCCAGAGATTCCGATACAAAGGCGTGCTCAACAAGGTTAAGACCCATGCCGCCATATTCTTCAGGGTGGTTGGGTGCCCACAGCTCCATCTGTTTTATCATCTTTCTCTTATCCTCGAGGACGGGTAACATCTCTCTGAAGGTCTTAGTCAGGAACTCCGGTTCAAGGGGGATGATCTCTTTTTCTACGAACTCATCCATCATTCCAGTTATTATCTTTATCTTTTCAGGAACATTGAAATCCATGGTAAACCTCCTCTAAAATGGTTTCAGGCTTCGTAAATCCCGCATAACAAAGTTGCGGCATTCTATAACTTTACGCGGTTGTGATTTATTAGCGGTATGTTACAATATTCTTTTCTTTTTGCAGTTCAAGATGGGATATTTCATTAAATCCTGCCAGGGCAATCCCACTGCTGTTATAAACAAACCGCGTAATGGATGTATTAGCAATCTGCCAGCTGAGTCTGATTGTGTGCTCGTTGGACAGCCCCAGGTGTTTCTGCATTGTCGCGGCTATGGGACCACCCGAGGTGAACAGCAAAATCTTTTCCCCTTTGTTATGTCTTGACATTATATCTTTAATCCCCTTCCACACCCTCGATGAGAATGTATCCCACGATTCTACGTCAGGCTTCTCAAAATCGCCCGATACCCATCGCAGCATTGCCTCCTCGAAGATTCGCTTGAAGGATTTTTCGTCGGTGTATATCCTGTCCAGATCATCTTTCACAGACGGGTTTTCGCTGATCATATCGGGAATCTGTGATATCAGAACGGCACGGGCGTCAAGTTCGTTGAGGGATTCACACAGAGAGTGTCCCGGCGCGTCAATTCCATGTTCCTTAAAACGGCTGATGACCTCTTTCGCGGTTGCCTGCTGACGCTGCAGCGTCCAGGAATATAATGCATCAGCGCGTAGTCCTGTATTGATCAGATGTTCTCCCAGAATTCCGGCCTGTCGCACACCTTTTTCGGAAAGCCTGTCATAATTATCCTCTCCGAAAGATGCCTGACCATGTCGTATCATATAGATTATGCTCATGGAGAACTCTATAAAACACGGAGGCGGGCATGTCAACAAAAAATAGAGCGAACGTTCGCTTTTTACTTGAAATATCCTGCCCAGTCGATTATCCTGCGGGCATGACAGGCCTTGAGAATTGGGTGCATGCCGGCAGGAGGGTCAGCGATAATGTAAATACTTGTATGCATAAAACAGGTTCCTGATAATGAAGGAACAGTAGCCTTTAACAATACGGGCACCTGGATAGCATCCGGCGGCGCCTTCAGGATGAACCGCTTCGATGAATTCGCCCTTGAGGAGGCTGTTCGCATAGGCGAAGAGATCCCCGGTACAGAGATCGAGGCTATCTCCGTTGGTCCCGGAAGGGTGGTTTCAACGCTCAGGAAGGCCCTGGAGAGAGGAGCGGCGGCCGGCACGCATATTCTGGTGGAGGAAGAAAGATACATGAGTCCCTTTGAGACGGCATCACTCATAGCGTCCTACGCAGGGACCGGACACTACGATCTGATTATTGCCGGCGTTATGGCGGAGGACGACATGCACTGCCAGGTCGGGCAGATGATAGCCGCGATACTCGAAATCCGGTGTGCGACATCGGTAATTCATCGCGGAACAATCCGGGAAGAAACATCCGTTTACATCGAGCGTGAAATTGAAGAAGGACAGAGACTGTGCATGGAGGTTGCGCTGCCGGCGGTAATTACCGTGCAATCAGGCATAAACCGCCCGAGATATCCCTCCCTTTCCAATGTTCTGAGGGCAAAGAACCAGGAGATCAGGACAATCGACGCTAATGATCTGTGGGATGATGATGGAAGGGACCAATTGATTTCCATGCGGCGACCCGAGGCATCGGCAAAGGGCGTATTCCTGGAGGGCGGTAGCAATGAGAAGGCTCGCGCCCTTATAAGGATTCTGCACGAGAGGGCGCTGATATGATTTTTCGCCGCACGAGAGCTTAAATGATGGAAGATAAGATTGCCATAATCGCGGAGCTGTCCAGAGGCGGGTTTACGCGGGCAACCCATGAGGTGATATCCTTTGCACGTGAACTCGGATCTGCCTGCGCGCATTCGGAAATTATTATCATTCCCGGGAAGAACATCCGCGGATTGGCGGAAGAGATCGCACGCACATCGGGTATCGACGTGATCGGCATAGAGGCCGAGACCCTTGACCTGTACAGCGCCGAACCCTTCAAGTCGGCCATTCTCGATGTTCTCAAAGATATAAACCCCGCGTATGTCTGTCTGCCCCACAGCGCCATGGGTTTTGACCTGGCCCCGGGGATTGCCGTCGATCTCGGCGCAGCATGCATCACGGCTGTAGAGGAAATACACGAAGATAAAAAGAGAATTTGTTTTTCAAAATCCATGTGGGGCGGGAAGATACGCGCGGAACTTGTTTCCATGACGCAAAGAGCAGTACTTACCGTGTTGCCCGGAGCCTGGACAGCATCTGTTGAAGAAGCATTCATCGCGGGTTCTGTGCGCATGGTTAAGGCAAACCTTGCATTGGGTGCATCAGAAATAACACTCATGGAAGCGCCCGGGGAAAGAGAATCGGAGCTGCCGGGGGCCGACGTTATTGTATCTGCCGGGAGGGGTATCGGGAAGGAAGAAAATCTGGAAATGATACGGAAACTGGCCGGCATATTCTCCCGGGGAGCGGTGGGCGCGTCAAGATCCGTGTGCGATCTGGGGTGGCTCGGGCATAAACACCAGATAGGATTCACGGGAAAAACCGTTTCACCCGGATTATATATTGCGTGCGGGATATCCGGAGCCATTCAGCACATATCAGGGATGAAGGACTCGCAGATGGTGATCGCGATAAACATCGACCCACATGCACCCATCTTCAACATAGCCGACTATTGCATAGTGGAGGATCTGACCGAATTCATCCCCGCTCTTCTCGAACTGGTGGAGATTTCCAGATAGTTATTTGAAAGCAGTCTGAATTTTCCGGCATTCTCGATTATACTTTCAGCTGCCTGTCGCGCCATACCTTCTTTATTTACTCTATATCCGGAAACAGGGGTTTTTCCTTTGAGAGGAAGGCGGATATCCCATGGTAGCATTCTCCCGATGTGACGAGAGTGGTCGCACTTTCTGTTTCCAGCTCGAGGGCTTCCTGTAAGGGTATACCGCAGGCTGATCGAATTACCTGCAGAGCGGAGCGGACAGCGCGTGGCCCATTGCCGGCAATTGTTTCAGCCAGTTTGACAGACTCCTCAAGAACCCTGGCCGGTGAACTTATGCGATTGATTAAGCCGAGAGCGAGTGCCTCCTTGGCATTAACCTCCCGTGCAGTGAGTATCATATCGGCGGCCTTTGCCGGACCAACCAGCCGGGCAAGCGTTGCTGTTCCACCCCAGTCCGGCATGAGTCCCAGACGGACTTCCGAGAAACTGATAACGGCATCAGGGTCCATAACCCTCAAGTCGCATCTAACCGCAAGCTCCGCTCCTCCCCCATAGGCCTTGCCATTGATGGCGGCAATGACAGGAACGGGCAGACAGACCAAACCGTCAACTGCCGTACGAATACGCCTTATTAATTTTTCGACAGGAGAGCGATCATGTTTCTGGACCGCTTCGACCAGGTTGGATACTTGCGGGTTATCGATGTTGACGTCAAAACCAGCGCTGAAAGCCTTGTCGCCGGCACCTGTCAGCACAATAACCCGTGGCAGATTTTCCCGTAGTTTTGCCACAACCCGTTCAAGTTCAGACCACATTATCTGATTAAAAGTGTTCATTCTTTGCGGGCGATCAATGGTGATAACCGCAATATGATCCGTAAATTCAAGGCGAATACCATACTCGGACATTATTCAATCCTTTCCATGCAAAATACCCCCTCTCCCTTGAAGGGAGGGGGATGGGGTGAGGGTGAATATAACGTTATTTCACTTACTTACATCCCCCCTCCCCTTGATCCCCTCCCGCCAGGGGAGGGGGAATCCAGAAGCTCACAGCTACTTATTAAAAACACTGGATTCCCGTTTTCACGGGAATGACAGAATTATGTATATTTCGACTTTTTACGAGTGTATTAATTCTTAGTACGTCAGGAGATCAGGGGGATTTACTCCCCTGTATATTCACCTCTTGCCCTCAGATTTTCGAGTTCCGCTTCCTCAAGTTTCTTGTATGCTATCTTTCCGACGAGGGTATGTGGAAGTTCACTGCAGAAATCCACTTCCCTCGGACAACTCCATTTAATCAGGGATTTTCTGCAGTGGGCCGTGAGCTCCTCCTTCATCTCCTCCGTTTCCTTTGAGGGATCCTTCATGATCACGAAGGCCTTGACCTTTTCCACCTGGACTCTGTCAGGCACTCCTATGACGCAGACCTCCGATACATCCGGGTGGTCGTAGAGGATTGCTTCCACCTGCGCGGGATATACGTTCATTCCCGATGACTTTATCATTCTTTTCAGTCTCAGTTTGAAATAGAAGAATCCGTCCTCGTCCATGCTGGCGATGTCACCGGTATGGAGCCAAATTCTTCCATCGGGATGTTCTCTCAGTGTATTGGCGGTTTCTTCCGGCTGATCGAGATATCCGAGCATGACCGCCGGACCGCTGACACACAGTTCCCCATCTTCGTCCAGCGGCGCCTCTTCAGTGGTATCACTTTTTACCACTTTTGCCAGCATATCCGGGAACGGCACACCGATGCTTCCCTCTCTGTAATCATTTATGGGGGTAGCCATAATGGCAGTAACCGCTTCGGTCAGGCCATAACCTTCGAGCAGCTTTACACTGCCTCCACCCTCGCGGACTGTTTCTTCGAATTTCTCT
>JAUXBI010000086.1 GCA_030619435.1 Syntrophaceae bacterium | reverse complement strand
GAACCTGTCATAAGTAACCAATTGAATTTATTCGATCCTTAACCGGACAGTAGTGATTCAATATAGTATATTCTTTTTGGTCATGAAAAAAACAATAAAGCAGGAAGAAGACTATGTCAAGGAAGATTCTTGATGATATGCGCGATGTTATGCGGCGACGACATTATTCGATTCGCACAGAGAGAAGCTACTGCGATTGGGTAAAGCACTTTGTCCTTCATTTCAACATGAAGTCACGCGATGACCTCAGTGAAGGAGAGAAGAGGGAGAAAAAGGATTAGGCTGCGGGATCATTTGTCCGGGTCTACAAGCCCCTTTACAAACCATCTCTGCATGAAGAGAACCACAAGAATGGGTGGCAACATCACTATCAAGGCCCCCGCAAGTGCCTCGTTCCAGTAGGGAAGATCATCAGCCGCTGGAATCAGGTGTTGAAGACCTATGACGGCCGTCGTCATCTTTGGGTTTGTCGTAATAAGCAGAGGCCAGAGATACTGGTTCCATCCATAGACGAATTCGATAACTACAAGTGCGGCGATATTGGTCTTGGAGAGGGGAAGGAGAATCTTCCTGAAAAAGGTCATGGCCGAAGCCCCATCCATCTTAGCCGCCTCGCAGAGTTCCTCGGGAATTGTGAGAAAGAACTGCCGGAAAAGAAAGGTGCAGGTCGCTGAGGCAACCAGGGGCAGGATAAGTCCCGTGTAGCTGTCCAGGATGCACCACTCCAGTGTCACCGCTATCTCGTGACCCGCTATCCAGGTCGCGACGCCGTCCAGATTCAGGACAGTCCACAGCTTCTGGAAGGGACCCAGTACATTCGCGGCCATCTCGTAGGTGGGAAGGATTCTTACTTCCACCGGAAGCATCAGTGTACAGAAAACGGACACGAAGGCCAGCGTCCTGAATCGATAGTCGAAGTACACTATGGAGAACGCGCCCAGCAGGGAAACGCTGATCTTGCCTATGGTAATACCCGACGCCATGATGAATGAATTTAACAGGTTCGTTCCCAGGTTACCTTTTTCCCAGGCAGCCTTTATGTTCACCCAGAACTGATCTCCCGGAATCAGCGGCATTGGAACCCTGCACACGTCTTCAATGGGAAGCGTCGCGGCGATTATGGCGTAAATAACCGGAAAACCGACAATAATAATCCCCGTGATCAAAAAGACATATGTAAATATATCCAGAATCGGTGTTTTCTCAACCATTGACTGTTATCCCGCGTATTGAACCTTTTTTTCCACGTACTTGAACTGAAAAAGGGTAACCCCGATTATCAGGGTCATTAACACGATAGACTGTGCTGCCGACCCTCCCATATTCAGGCCTATGAACCCGTCCTGATAGACCTTGTACACCAGTATATTCGTAGCTCCGCCGGGTCCACCCTGTGTCATCATATGAACAACACCGAAGGTCTCGAAGAATGAATAGATGATGTTCATGACAGTAACGAAAAACAGTGTCGGTGACAGGAGTGGAACAGTTATAGTCCAGAACCGCCTGAAGGGGCTTGCCCCATCTATTGCCGCCGCTTCTATGAGTGATTTGGGAATTGCCTGCAGCCCGGCAATAAAAAAGACAAAATTATAACTGATCTGCTTCCATGCGCTTGCCATAATTATCATAAACATTGCATCAGATCCCCTTAGAACCGGGTTCCAGTCAACACCGAACCAGCGCTTGATCGCGAGAGCGACAACCCCGTATGAAGGGTGAAGCAGAAAGAGCCACAGGATACCCGAAATTGCCGGCGCCACGGCATAGGGCCAGATGAGGAGAGTCCTCACAACAGCCTTCGCCTTAAGCGCCCTGTTTGCCATCGTGGCAATAAAAAGACCTGTGGATATGGACACTGTCGCTACAGACATACTGAAGAAAAGCGTGATCCCTATGGATTTGAGATAGAGTGGATCGGTAAAGAGTGTTACAAAATTCGAAAACCAGATGAAGGTGCTGTGCTGGCCGAACGGGTCGCTTCGCATTACCGACTGTATCAGACCCTGGACGGCAGGCCAGTAGAAAAAGGTGAGCGTCACCACGATCTGTGGAAGTATTAATAGATAAGGAAGCGTCCTTGAGGAAAAAACAGATCTCTTTATCATTGTTTCGCTGTTCGCAAAACAACGCTTCCCCCCATAAACGGGGGAAGCGTTGCCCATGTCGGATTTTTGAAGCTACTGCTTACTTATAGATTTTCTCAAATTCCCGAAGCTGTTTATTGCTCCTTTTAACCGCGTTGTCCATGGCTTCTTGCGGTGTCTTGGTATCATTCCAGACAAGTTCCAGTTCTTCATTGATAATATTACGGATCTGGATGAAATAACCGAGACGAAGGCCGCGGGAAATCTTGGTCGGGATCCGACGTGTCAGTTCTTTGATACCAACTTCCTGATAGGGCTGCTCCTTGTAATAACCATCTTTCATTAATTGCTCATAGGCGGCAAGCGTGATCGGGAAATACCCGGTTTCCTTGTGCCAGTATATCTGCATGTCCTGTCTGCCCAGATGTTTCATGAATGCCGCAACGCCCTTGTAATCCTTCTTGTCGTGGCCCTCGAATACCCACAGTGAAGCGCCTCCGATGATACTGTTCTGAGGTTTTTTCATCCATGATTCCACAGGCATGGGCGCGACGTCCCACTTGAAATCTTTGACGGCTTTTTTAAGCTTTGCAATACCGCTGATAGAGTCGATGTAGACACCCGCGTTCTGTGCGATGAACTCGGCCTTCGGTCCCTGGAACTTCTGGCCGCCGTATAGGAAACGTTTATCATCGAACCAATCTTTCAGCATGGCTATATGCTTGACAACCGTCGGATTGTTGATAAGGAGTTCACAATCAAGGCCTTCGTAACCGTTCGCTTTTGAGGCAAAGGCAATATTGTGAATTGCGCTGTAGTTTTCCACCTGCGTCCAGGATTGCCAGCCCGTGACCATTCCACCGGGCACGCCGGATTTTACCAGCTTGGCTGTGATCTCACCCAGTTCGTCCCATGTGACAGGTTTTGTCTTATCAAGCATCGGGATACCGGCCTTTTTGAAGAGGTCGACGTTGTAATACATGACGGGAGTGGATGAATTGAAAGGCATGGACATCAGATCACCGTTGGCGTTCATGTAGTAGGAAAGGACCGGCTGGAGATAACCCTTCCAGTCGATGTTGTATCCTTCGTCCTTCATGAGCTTGTAGACCGGGTAGATGGCGCCGGAGAGCATCATCGTCTGTGTACCGACCTCGAAACACTGGAGAATGTGGGGCTGTTTCTTTGCCCTGTAGGCCGCCACACCGGCATTGATCGTCTCGTCATAATTTCCCTTGTAGGTGCCGACCACTACATAGTCGGGCTGGGAATCATTGAACGCCTTGATCATGTTATCGACAACCTTACCGCGGGCCCCCTTCATCGCGTGCCACCAGTTGATGGTGGTCGGCGCAGCCATCACCTGACCGGCCAGGAAAACCAGCGATACCGCAACTGCAATAACTATCAACAGCTTACGTACTTTCATAATAACGCCTCCTATCCCTTAAATGTATTTGATTAACATGCCCGGATCGCTTTTCTCTTTCCAGACAAACACCAGTGAAAAGAACACATAGCAGTGTAAAGACAATTAACAGGTGAGTCAAGAAGTATGTTACAGCAAAAAATACTTTCCGCTGATTTTTCTAAGAATCTGAAGAATCACCACCACCTATTACTTGACGAAACTTTTTGTTTGTAATATTAGACGTAGGTCTTTGAAGGTTGACAATCACGCAAAAACCTCTCTATCTGAGCCAACCTCGCGAAAAGAATGAAAGGTCGCCGTCATGGCAGATGTAACACTGAAAGATGTTGTGAAGAGATTCGGCAAGGTGGAAGTCGTCCACGGAGTCGATCTTAAGATAGAAGGAAACGAGTTCGTCGTCCTGGTAGGACCCTCCGGATGCGGCAAATCCACGATACTGAGGATGATCGCCGGTCTGGAGAAGATCACGGAAGGAGACATCTTGATCGACGGAAAGGTTATAAACGACGTGGCCCCCAAGGACCGTGGAATTGCCATGGTATTCCAGAACTACGCGCTTTACCCTCACATGAACGTATTCGACAACATGTCCTTCGGCCTAAAAATCAGTAAAACTCCTAAAAATGAAATAGAAAAACGGGTGAAGGAAACCGCCGAGATACTGGAACTGCAAGAATTGCTTCACAGAAAACCTTTTGAACTATCCGGCGGGCAGCGTCAGAGGGTCGCCATGGGAAGGGCCATGGTCAGGAAACCATCTATCTTTCTCTTTGACGAACCCCTTTCCAATCTGGATGCAAAACTGCGCACCCAGATGCGCACTGAAATGAAGCTTCTGCATCAGAAAGTAAAATCTACTATTATATATGTGACTCATGATCAGGTGGAGGCCATGACCCTGGCCGATAGAATCGTTGTGATGAGCGATGGATACATCGAGCAGGTAGGCCGGCCGATAGATCTGTTTGAAAACCCGACAAATATCTTCGTGGCCGGTTCCATCGGCAGCCCGCCAATGAATCTGACACCCGCCAGAATTGACTCTGCCGGAGGGAATTTTGAACTCAATTTTTCCGGAGGCTTGAAGATTCCCATTCCTGAAAAACCGGACAGCGGAATCAGGAACGACATGGAAGTAATCATGGGGCTTCGCACGGAAGACCTGACAATCGATAACGGCGACAGAGGCAAGCTGCCGGAAGAATGGAAGGTTAAAGGCATAGTTGAGGTCGTTGAACCCCTGGGTGGAGAAACAAACATGCACATGGATATTCAGGGAGTAAAGCTGATAGCCAAGAGCGAAGGAAGAAGAATCATAAACGTCGGAGAAGAAATAAGTCTCGCCCTGAATCTTGAACACCTGCACATTTTTGACGCGGAGAGTACATCTTCAATCTATTGATAACGAGTACCGTCAGGCAGCCGGCCATCCGTCTCTATCCGATCTGCGCTCGAATATCACTTCCATAATCTCGGCAAAACCCTCGCCACCATCCCGGCCGGCCACAAATTCAGGCAGAAATTTCATCTGATCCACAAAGTGAAGCACATTCCTTACACCTGCGGAATGGGGGAAATATTCGAACATGGGTTCATCATTGGGTGAATCGCCACAAAACAGAAAGTGTTCTCTACTGTCATCCAGATCCATCTTCCAGCGTTCCCTAACAAACATTTTTGTCATACCCAGCTTGTCATAATCACCGAACCATCCGTTAACATGGATCGAAGACACCTTGCATGTAGCGCCATGTCTCCTGAAGATCCGGCAGATATTCTCGACATCTCCCGAATTCAGCGGTTCCACATCCTCGCAGTAATCTACGGCAAGGTCAGCCTCCCGGTAAAGCTGGTCACTGGCGATTGCCGTTCCCGGAATTTCCGCGAGTATTTCCTCGCCGATATGTCTCAGCCGTTTGCGGTTGTCATATCTAACCTCTTCTGAATCAAGAAATATCTTTTTCAGCTTTTTCTCTTTTTCATCAAGCCAGAAATAGAAGGCACCATTTTCCCCGACGACACCGTCCACAGGCCACATCCTTGCAATATGATCACACCATCCGGCCGGCCGGCCGGTTATCGGAACTACCTTCATGCCGCATTCCTTCAGCCTCCACAGCGCGTCAAAGGCACACGCCGGAATCCTGCCACCTGTTGTAAAGGTATCATCGATATCAAAAAAGACGCCCAAGAAACCTTTCGCAACATCCGATCCTAATTTTTTAATGGGTAGAATCACTCCAGTTCTCCGTTATCATTGCGCGCGATTTTTGTTATAACAGTAACAGGATAACGAACATTGAAAACGATTGCAATAGATAATAAGCGGCTGTTACCGGTTAATAATCTTCTTGAATGTTTCTACAGGTTCAGATACGCTGACTTTAGTTTTCACAGTGCTTTCATTTTCTCCCGTTAATCCAATATAAAAACTCTATTCACACCGGATATTATTTCGGGGCATATCCTGGATCAGACCGTACCGATGGGTAAATACAAGCGCTAATGGAATTCCATTGATGCCGATACCTTCCTATATAGACCTGCATCACAGAGGAATATTACAAGAACGCATTGACAAGGCTCTGTTGCGGTTGAGAAATTGTGATTTGTGTCCGCGGGAGTGCGGCGTTGACCGCACCCGCTCCGAACTCGGCTTTTGCAGAACAGGGCGCTATGCCAGGGTCGCCAGCAACTCACCTCATTTTGGCGAAGAAGCTCCCTTGGTAGGACGCTTCGGCTCAGGCACAATCTTTTTCAGCTCCTGTAATCTGCTGTGCTCCTTCTGCCAGAATTATGATATCAGTCATCTTCACCAGGGAGTGGAAGTGTCACCACAGCAAATCGCATCCATGATGCTTGCCCTGATGGAACAAGGCTGCCACAATATCAATTTTGTGACCCCTTCCCACGTGGTACCTCAGATCCTGGAGGCACTGCCGATTGCTATTGAACACGGTTTGAATGTACCCCTGGTATACAACACCGGATCCTATGATAAGGTGAATACCTTGAAACTTCTCGACGGAATTTTTGATATCTACATGCCTGACTTTAAATTCTGGGATGAGAAGTGGGCTCAGCGCTTCTGCCAGGCCCCGGACTACAGTAGAGTAGCCCGGAAAGCCATTATTGAAATGCATTCGCAGGTGGGGGACTTGGAGTTAGATGACCGGGGCATTGCAAAGAAGGGGCTTTTAGTGCGCCACCTGGTGATGCCGAATAATATCACCAACACTTCGGAAATCACGCATTTTCTGGCCAAAAGAATTTCAGAAAACACCTACGTTAATATCATGGACCAGTACCGGCCGTGCTTTAAGGCGCGCGACGACGAACTAATCAACCGTGGTATCAGTTCGGACGAATATATCCAGGCTGTTCGAGATGCCATTGCAGCCGGGATACATAGACTGGACAAGAAAGCAGGGCTTTTCTGATCAATAAAAAGCGCTGTTTCAATTAAACCTTGTAGATAGCAACAAAGAAAGAGATAATAATCAATAATATCTGAGACAAAAATAGTATAATATTCTCTGTGTAGCGAAGCCGTACACACGCCAGGAAAAAGGGGGGTGCGCCTTTTCCCATGCTTAAAGGGAGGGTTTACAGGTGCAGAAGTTGTATGAATCAAACCAGAAAAACTCTATGGATTTTAGTGTCGGCGCTTATTATAGGATTTATTATGGCAGTTAGCACGGTGGAAAATTTATATTCAGATGATTCTACTGAG
>JAUXBI010000096.1 GCA_030619435.1 Syntrophaceae bacterium | reverse complement strand
GCTGCTTTTAGTCTACGACTTCCGCAGCTTTCCCGAACAGTACAAAGCGGACAACTCATTTGCTACAAAACCGGACAGTTCTATTTGTTGACAACAGACATATTTTCAAGAAAGATCTATTTTTTTATGTGAACCAATAAGCCTATCAATGCCGCCCGGAACAAGCCTCGGAGTGACAAAGGATGCCCTGCATTTTACCCCCTCCGCATATTGGATAATTTAACCTCAAAAGACTTTAATCCCAGGAAGTTTGCTTCATCAATCCTGCGGAGCCTGTTCCTGATTCTGACAGAAAAACAGATCTCCACATCAACAATCCTCTGCTTTCGCAAGATTGATAAAGCAATTTGCCGTGAAGTATATTCTTGAAATAGCGCTGCCATCATCCAAAACGGGAAGTTTTACTGCAGTGAATCCTGCACTATTTTTGTGATGTAAATAAGGTTTTTCTCCAAACGCTTCCTTCTTGAGGCAAAGTAAAGATTGAATGCACAGAAAGGACAGGCAGTTACAATAGATTCTGTATTCACCGTTTTTAAAAGACTGGTTGCTATGTCCAAAGAAAGTTTGGGATACACTGATCGTATGCCGCCTCCTGCTCCGCAACAGGTCCCCTCTTCTTTGCTTCTTTCTATCTCTTTTACCTCTGTTCCACACAGCCTGAGAATCTCCCGCGGTTCCTCGGCCAGCCCTTCTCCTCTGGTTACCCGGCAGGAATCATGATACGTTACGGTTCTTGCTACTTTTTTCAGGATATCAGGTTTCTCTTTCAATAAATCGTAGATTGTTTCTACCGCATGGTGCACGGTAAATTCGGTCTCGCCAAGAACATCCGGGTAGAAATATTTGAAGCATTTCAGACATCCGCTGCAGGGAACGATAATCTTCTTTATACCGAGCGCCTTGAATCGTTCCACATTCTTCTGAAAGTATTCCCTCGCGAGATCTCTTCTGCCGGATTCGTAGATATAAATCCCACAACATCCTTCATCCTTAAGTATCATAAAATCCAGGCCAAGTTTTTTTAAAACCACATATGTGGAGGTTGCCGCATCCTTTACGAGATATGAGGGAAGACACCCCAGGTATAAAAGAGTATCGGACTCGTGTCTGGGAAATTCTTCCGGTAACCAGTCCAATCTTCGCTCAGGGTCGCTACTTACCGCGTTCCCCTTTTCAAGTATTTCCTCTATCTTTTTGTTGTGTTTTTCTGAAGGCGCCAATCCTCTCCGAACCAGAGCTTCTCTGGCGCCATGGATAATTTCAGTGACTTTGATATCTGTCGGACAAACTGTTTCACACTGCATACACTTTGGACAATTATAGATACTCTCCAGCATGAGAGGACTGATCTCGTCTCCCTCAAACACTTTAAGAGCTGTTTTAATACGGTGTATGGGAGAAAACAGGGATTCCCCTGTAATTCGATAGGTAGGACAAAAATCCATGCATATTCCACATTCTGTGCATGCCGTGGCCTGATTTATTTTATCGTTCACTATCCTTCTCCCGAGTTCTTGCTTGCAATCAAAAATTATCTTTATATTCGTAAAATACTAGCAGCAGAATGACCTGCCCCGTCGCAAGCCTCGGGGAATTCAACCCTCCAGATTGCCAACTAAGCCTGCCCCCAACTCTGATCGTAGATCGGAAATAACAAATGGGAAGCGCAAAGAAGGTATGAGTCTTTATGGCGGAAGTGCATGGGAATCGAACCCACCTGGGACGGTTCTAGCGCCCCACACCGGATTTGAAGTCCGGGAGGCCCACCAGTGACCTTGGCACTTCCGCGCGAATTTGAAATCTTCTCCTATCTCTTTCGATACTGGTTGTCAATCGTTGAGATATTCCGGATCTTTCGTAAAATCCTGAGAGTTATCGAAGAGCTGCACCATTACCTCGCTGCCGGCCTTAACAAAATCCGCGTCTTCAGGAATGACGATTATGCCGTTCGCAAGGACCATGGACTTCAGTATGCCTGAACCCTGCTCTCCGGTGGTCTCCACAACGAAGCTTCCCCCCTGTCTTTTTACACGGGCTCTGATAAAGTACCGAAGTCCCTTTTTCTTTTTTATGTCTTCTGTAAGTTTTGCCCTTATGGTTCTACGGAAAATATTTTCATGTCCTGTCATTTTCAGTATCGCGGGCCTTACGTACTGTTCAAAGGCGATCATGGATGATACCGGGTTTCCGGGAAGTCCGAAAACAGGTTTACCCTCTCTGGCGCCAAAGGTCATGGGTTTTCCGGGCCGCTGTGCCACCTGCCAAAATTCAATACCTATGCCCATATTTTTCATTACATCTTTTACAAAATCGTAGTCTCCAACTGACACCCCGGCCGACGACACGATGATATCAGCTCTCATGGCGTCCCTGAATTTTTCAGTCAGATCGTCCATGTTATCTTTCGCGATACCAAGCTGAAGCGGTAGGCCTCCGCATTCCATCACCTGCGCCGCAAGGGAATAGCTGTTGCTACTTACGATCTTTCCGGGTGATGCCGCGCCGTCTATATCGACAAGTTCATCTCCCGTGGCTATAAGCGCCACCAGGGGTTTCGGATACACCTTCACAAAGGAGCGTCCAAGGGCCGACAGCATCCCCGTCTCCGCGGGTCTCAGCAAAGTTCCCGCGCGTATAACCAGATCTCCTTTCCTTACATCTTCTCCGGCATACCTGATATTCTGACCCTTTGCGGCCTTAGCATATATTTGCACACTGTTGCCGTCAGACCTTGTTTCTTCCACCATCACGACGGCGTCGGCTCCCTCCGGCACAAAAGCGCCTGTCATGATCCTTGCCGCCTCTCCGGGTCCCACTGTTTTTTGAGGAGTATAGCCGGCCGGTATGTCCTCAATAATGTTCAGAACAACAGGACTTTCCGCGCCGGCGCTGGTTGTACCTTCCGATTTCAACGCGTAGCCGTCCATCGCGGAATTATCTCTCGGAGGTATGTCGCGGGGAGCATGAATATCTTCCCCGATAACCCTTCCCAGGGCGCCAAGTATGTCCGCTTTTTCAAGACCGAGGGGAGATATGGAACCGAGAATATGATCCAACGCCTCTTTGACAGTTATCATGATGGGAATCCCTTCACTCCGGCAGGATAAATGTTGTGCCCGGATTTGTGTATAAAGGGTTTTTACTATATTAAACCCTTATCCTTGTCAATATCTCTGAATTATTTCTACCTTGAATAAATATAGCCTATGTTATAGGTAGACAACTGCTTGGCTCCAAAGGAAACAGGTATCCAAAAAAAGAATTTTCAGGTTCAAGGCGGCAGAGGGCAGTGCTATGGGCATTATAGAGACACAGGAAAAGATCAGAAAGTTGCTGGCTGACAGGAATGCCATCCTGCTGGCCCACTACTATCAGCGCAATGAAATCCAGGATATCGCGGATATATTGGGCGATTCGCTGGCCCTCAGCATTGAGGCGTCTGAAACGATGGCGGATGTTATTGTCTTCGCGGGAGTGCAATTCATGGCGGAGAGCGCTGCCATACTGTCGCCGGACAAGACTGTGATCCTCCCGCGCTCAGATGCCGGATGCCCTCTGGCAGACAAGATTACTGCAGAAGAGCTGAGAAAAGCAAGGGCGGAGAATCCGGGTGCAAAGGTAGTAACATACGTCAATTCATCGGCGGAAACCAAGGCCCACAGCGACATATGCTGCACCTCAGCCAATGCCGTGCGCATAGTTAACAGTCTTGACGCGGATACCGTCCTGATGGTCCCCGACGGAAATCTCGCGCGTTACACCTCGCAGTTTACGGAAAAGAAGATAATCCCATGGAAGGGATTCTGTTACGTGCATGACAACCTGTCACCGGGTGAAGCGCAAAGAGCAAAAGATCAAAACCCCGGGGCCCTGTTTGCCGCTCATCCTGAATGCCGTGCCGAGGTTCTCGCAATGGCGGACTTTGTCGGAAGCACGGGTGCAATATTGAAATTTGCCCGGGAATCTGATGCGGAAAAGATTATTGTCGGAACAGAGAAGGGAATCATGCATCAGCTGAAGAAACAGAACCCCGACAAGACATTCATACCTGCATCTGACAACTTAATCTGCGTGGACATGAAGCGAATTACACTCGATGACATCCTCAGCTCTCTGCTGGAAATGAAGCATGTGGTAACTGTGCCTGAAGAGATAAGAATTCCCGCTAATCTCGCCCTGAGCAGGATGCTGGAGGCATCGAAATGACGGTTTATCCCGACCTGTCGGGATTCACGGTTAAAAAAGCAGTGAACCGGTAACCGATAACCGGCAACCCCGATGCAATCGGGGCTACTAAAAAAGCTTAATTTTTGCGTGAGGAAAATAGCAGATAAAAAGACACGATTTTCTGATTCCTCCCTCCGCGTGCTTGTCAACAAAATCCACCGGGGGGATGAGGAGACGGATATCTGTGGCCTTCAGGGGTCTGCTAAAACTTTTATCGCATCTATCCTCTTCAGGAACACAAACAGATCTCTCCTTTTTATAACCCCTTCTCGGAAAGAGGCTCTCGATGCCTTTCTCGATCTCTCTTTCTTTCTTGGCGGAGAAGATGTCCTGCTTTTCCCCCCGTGGGATATCATCAATCCGGACGACACGCTCTCCCGACAAAATGAAAATGCCACTGGGCGGGCAGGCGTTCTGTCGAGGCTTCTGTCAGGAAAACCGGTTGTGGTGATTGCTCCTCTGAGCGCCCTTATGCAAAAGGTTGCCCCTGTAAGGGCTTTCGACAGCTATACCGAGACAATTTCAATCGGAGATGACAGGAACAGAGATGAATTATCGGAAAAGCTGATTGAGGGCGGTTACCAGAAAGTCCCGTTGGTAGAAGAAGCTGGGGAATTCAGCCTGAGGGGATACATCGTTGATATCTTTCCTCCGGCATGTCCATATCCCTTCAGAATGGAATTTATTGGTGATGAAATTGAATCGATCAGGGAATTTGACCCCCTGACGCAGAGATCCGTGAGAGAAATTGTGGATTTTGTCCTCTTTCCGGCAAAAGAGACAATCCTGTCCAAAGAATCAAAAATTCTGGCAGTGAGAAATATGAGGGCCAGGCTTAATGAATCGAACGTCTCAAACACAAAAAGGAGGAGAATCGTTGACGCGCTTGAGAACAACCTGATTTCTCCGGCAAATCCGCAGATTCTTCCACTCTTTTTCGGAGGTCTTCATTCCGGAAACAAAGCAAAAGGCCTGGACACTCTCTTTGAATATCTTGCCGGAAACAGTCTCATAGTTTGTGAAAGTCCCGGCGTCATGGAAAAGGCTGCGGAGGAAATCGTAAATGACGCGGACAGGTTTCTCCGGAAAGCCGAAGAGGAAAGGAGCTTTTATCTCGAAAAAGAGCATTTTATGACATCATGGAGCGATATCTCCCGGAGATGTGGTGCCCTGCAAAGGGTTTATATGGACAGGCTGCAATCCGTGGATACCGTCCCCTTTGAAATGGAGGAAACTGAATTAAAGAATAGCACGGGGGTTTACGCGGACAGAGATGGCATCCTCGCCCCCCTCGCGAATAGGATAAAGTCGTGGATCAACGAAGGCTGTCTGGTAACTTTCCTCTGCAGTGAGGGGAATATGCAGAAGATGGAACACATTCTGGGGGGATATTCTCTCCCGGTTCACCTATCTTCCACCCCTTTTCTTTCGGACATTGAAGAGATAAGGGAGGGCCGTCTCGTCCTCAGGGAGGGAAGAATAACGAAGGGATTTTCATATCCCCGGCTGAAAACGGTTATCGCAGGCGAAGAGGAGATATTCGGAAAAAAGACAAGGGGGAAAAGAAGGGCACGCGCCAGAGAGGGATATTTTCTCAGGTCATTCGGAGAGCTGGAAAAGGGAAACTTTGTTGTCCATGTGGATCATGGAATAGGTCTTTATCTGGGGCTTGAGCGATTGACATTTGGCGACACGGAAAACGATTTCCTGCTGCTTGAGTATAAAGAGGGAGACAGGCTCTATATCCCTGTGGACCGGCTGAACCAGATCCAGAGATATATCGGTCCCGATGACCATGTTCCGGATGTGGACAAACTTGGCGGCACATCCTGGGAAACGGTAAAAAAGAAGATTAAGCAGTCAGTGCGAAAGATCGCCGAAGGGCTTGTTTCAATCTACGCCGCCAGAGAGGTAATGAATGGGCACAGATTTGCTCCTTCCGACAGGCATTATGAGGAGTTTTCATCTTCCTTCGAATTTGAAGAGACGCCCGATCAGGCAAGGGCTATTGAAGATGTTTACTATGATATGGGCGATCCAAAACCGATGGACCGGCTTGTATGCGGCGATGCTGGATTTGGAAAGACAGAAATCGCGCTGAGGGCGTCCTTCAGAGCTTCTATGGATGGAAAACAGGTGGCGATCCTGGTGCCTACGACTATCCTCGCGGAACAGCATTATCAGACATTTGCCGGGAGGTTTGATAAATATCCCATTCGGATAGAGGTCCTGAACAGGTATAAAACAAGCGGCCAGCAGAAGAAGATGGTGGAGGACATAAACAGGGGCCTCGTGGACATCGCTATCGGCACGCACAGACTCCTGCAGAAAGATGTAAGATTCAAGGATCTCGGACTGGTAATTATAGACGAGGAACAGCGCTTTGGCGTAGCTCATAAAGAGAGACTCAAAAAAATGCGGGCACTTGTCGATGTGCTTACCCTGACTGCGACTCCGATACCGAGGACACTGCAGCTGTCCCTCATTGGAATAAGAGATCTGTCCGTCATCGACACCGCCCCGCAGGAACGCCGCCCCGTGGAGGTTCATATATGTGAATTCAATGATGATGTTATAAGAAACGCAATACAGCGCGAGCTTGCAAGAGGG